>CAZYAH010000045.1:0-10640 GCA_964645595.1 uncultured Alicyclobacillaceae bacterium
TGGTGTATCTGCAGTTCATGTTTCAGTGGCTGGCGATTCTCCAGCAGCACAAGGCAGATGCCGCGCGTTGGCCCAGGCTGAGAGACATACTGCTAGAGCCCTGGGACGAGCAAACTCTGCCGGCGGTTGGTAAGCTTCTTACAAACTCGGCCGATCCGCTTTTTCCTACGCACTTTGCTGACTTCGTCCCCGGGTTTTCAACGTGTGTCAGCCGACAAGCCATGTTTGCGCAGGTACGCCGCATGTGGGCCGAACTGTTGGACGTCGACGCTGAAGCCGACCAGCTGACAAACAACTTGCGCCGCGCCTACGAAATTGGCGTGAACGCGTTTCAGGAATGGTATCTTGGAGACGCGGAAACGGGCCGCGCGACGGGCAAACGCGGGTTTGTTCATCAGGAGGTTCCATTGGTTGAACCGGAGGCGTTTGCGGATTTGCTGTCCGCCCTTGTGAGTCGCGGCGTAGAACTTGGGATTGCGACGGGGCGTCCGCGGCGGGAAACCGAGTTGCCATTGTCCGCCTTGGGTTGGAGCCGCTTCTTTGACCCTAATCGTGTGACCACCGCGACCGAGGTCCAACAAGCAGAACAGCGCTGGCCGACATTCCGTCCGCTGTCCAAGCCAAAACCCTATTCGTACTTGCGAAGTTGGGCCGGAGCTGGGCGCGAACACGAAATCCTCGACTGCGAACTCCCGTTGCCGGATGACATCGCGAAACAAATCCTTATCATCGGCGACTCCGTAGCCGACTGGCAGGCGGCCAAGGCCATCGGCTGCGACTTTGCTGCCGTAATGACCGGCCTCACGGGTCAGGGCGCCCGGCCGGAGTTCGAGAGGCTGGGCTGCAGGTACATATTCGACAACGTTCTCGAGTTGGGAACACTGCTTTCCTAGACATAGGTTGACAGGCGAGGCTGGCCGTCACTGGTTCTGTATCCACGTTGGACGTCCCCGCGTCCATCCTTGAACTTTTTATGGAAATTCTGCTTCCGACCCAGCGGCGGATTTGAGTGTCCATCGCGGATCCGCTAACTTAGAAGGGTAAGATTTTGTCAGCACAGCAGACACAGCAAAGGAGAGCGGCACGTCCATGAGCGATTCGGTGCATACCCAAGGAACAGCACAAACCCGCGAAGCGGGGCGAAACCATGAAGCGGTTCAAACCATCGAAGGGTGGTACACGTATCACGACTTTCGCACGGTCGATTGGGCAGCGTGGAAAGCGGCCAGCAGCGCAGAGCGGCGGCAGGCGCTTGATGAGCTGAAGAGCCTCGGCCGCCAGTATGCCGAAGTCGTCCAAAGTCGCCAAGGGGCCTATGGTCAGTACGCAATTTCCGGACACAAGGCCGATTTGCTGTTTCTCCACATGCGCCCCACCCTCGAAGAATTGAACGAGGTGAAAGCGGAGTTCAACAAGACGCGGTTTGCCGACTACACGGTGAGCTCCTATTCCTACATTTCGATTGTTGAATTAAGTGCCTATCTGGGTAAGCCCGACGTCGACGTGGACTCCGATCCGTACCTGCAGGGGAGGCTCAAGCCCAAACTGCCTGCTACGCGGTACGTGTGCTTCTATCCGATGAACAAGCGCCGCCAAGGCTCGGACAACTGGTACATGTTGTCGATGGAGGAGCGGCGCGAAATGATGAAAAGTCATGGTATGATTGGACGGGCGTACGCAGGCAAGGTGACGCAGATTATCACCGGATCGGTTGGACTCGACGACTGGGAGTGGGGCGTCACGCTGTTCTCGGACGATCCGCTCCAGTTCAAGAAACTGGTCTACGAGATGCGCTTTGACGAAGTGAGCGCGCGGTTTGGCGAATTCGGCCAATTCTTGGTTGGCAATGCTCTGTCCGAACACGAGTTGGAGCGGTTGTTGAACGTCTGAGTTTGCGCTGCGGCGTCCAAGTCATATAAACAGAAACGGGTGACGGCAAGATGGCAACCGGCGATTCAACACAGCGTTATCAAGTGTTGCTGTACTACAAATACGTACACATTGAAGACCCAGTGACCTTTGCAAAGGACCACCTCGAGTTCTGCAAAGCCGTCGGCTTGCGCGGCCGCGTCTTGGTGGCGCACGAGGGGATTAACGGGACGGTCTCCGGCACGGTAGCCCAGACCGAGCAATACATGATGCACCTGCACGCGGATCCGCGGTTTAAGGATATGGAATTCAAGATTGAGCCGGTGGATGGGCACGTGTTCCGCCGCATTTCGGTCCGCCCGCGCAAGGAAATTGTCCACCTCGGACTGGAAGAAGACGTGGACCCGAATCAGTTGACGGGCAAGCACCTCGAGCCGAAGGAGTTTTTTGAATACCTGATGCGGGATGACGTCATCGTGCTCGACGCGCGGAACGACTACGAATACGACATCGGCCACTTCCGCAACGCCATCCGCCCCGACGTGCGGACGTTCCGCGAGCTCCCGCAGTGGATTCGTGAAAACTTGAGCGAGTACAAGGACAAGAAGATTGTCATGTACTGCACCGGGGGCATCCGCTGCGAAAAGCTCTCTGGGTTCATGCTGCGCGAAGGGTTTAAAGAGGTTTATCAATTGCACGGCGGAATTATCCGCTACGGCCAGGACCCGGAGGTTAAGGGCCAACTGTTCGACGGCAAGTGCTACGTGTTTGACGAACGGATTTCTGTACGAGTCAACCGCGTGGAGGACAAGGTTGTCGGCAAGTGCCACCACTGCGGGAAACCGGAAGATCGCTACATAAACTGCGCGTACCCGCCGTGCCACTACCAGCACATCTGTTGTCCGGAATGCGAGGAGAAGTACGAGGGATTCTGCTCGGAAGAGTGCCGCGAGAACGCCCTGCAACGGCAACAATAACCTGAATGCCCCGGCATGGACAGGTCACTCTATCCTCTTGTGCCTAAAAAAGGTATGATAGAGCCGCAGACTGGTTCCAGGAGGGGAATTATGGGACGGATTGTTGCCGGGGTGATTGTACTTCTGTGTGGCGTCGTGGTCCTGCTGAACACGCTTGGGATCACGGATCTTTCGATTGGTGATTTGTTTTCTACATTTTTTTGGCCTGTCATTTTCATTGCGGTTGGGGCCAGCTTTCTCGTCTCCAGGCGACCGCTCAGTTCCGGTCATCTGTTGACGGGACTCGTGTTTATTGCGCTCGGCCTGCTTTATCTTGGAGATCAGCTGAACTGGTTCGACGTTGCGATGGGCGATGTGTGGCAACTGTTCTGGCCAGCGGTTCTGATTCTCGTAGGCCTCAATCTTTTGTTCGGCTGGAACCACAGAGAGCGGCGCCGGGAATCGACGAAGGTGCCAGTTGGCGGCGGAGATCAGCCGTGGGACCTGAAAGGCGGCGAATACTGGGCAGTGTTCGGCGGGGTTGACCTGGATTTGCGCAGAGCCAACATTCCCGATGGGGAAACGGTATTGCGCCCGACTGCCATCATGGGCAGCGTCCAGATCATTGTGCCGCCAGACCTCACGGTCGTCTGCAAGGGTACGACAGCGTTCGGATCTTTGCACTTTTTCGGGAGGAATCACGGAGGTATCCTGACCACCGTGCAGGACCAGCAGGGCAGTACGGAAGGCGCAGCGAAAGTCGTGTACATCCTCTGCAATTCCGTTTTCGGAACTGTGAAAGTGTACACCAGAGCGTAGGACCGGCAATCAATGGGAGAGCGGACTCGAGCGAACAGCGGCTCGAGTCCGTTTTTTCATCGGTCCGGGTGATGGCAGGAGAGCACGTCCACACCGAAGTGGCGCAGGTAATCGGCCAACAGATAGACAGGAAGTCCAACGACCGTGAAGTAGTCCCCTTCAATGCGCGTGATGAGGGTAGATCCGAGCCCCTGAATGGCGTACGCTCCTGCTTTGTCCATCGGTTCGCCGCTCTTGACGTATCGCTGGATCTGGTCGTCGGAGAGCGGTCGCATCGTGACTTCCGTGCGCGAGTGCCCGGTCAGCGTCTTCTGGTCCGACAGTCGAATCACACAAAGTCCGGTGTACACTTCGTGCGTTCGGCCCTGAAGTCGACGCAGCATTTGGACTGCGTGCACTTCGGAGGTGGGCTTGCCTAAGATAGCGCCGTCCAACACCACGACGGTATCCGCTCCCACCACCAGACCGTCGCTATCTAATTCGGCTCGCCGTTTCGCCACGTCGAGCGCTTTGCGAGTGGCCAGCGTTTCGACGAAGGGCCCCGGCGCGAGCGATTCCGCGACGGTCTCGTCCACCTTGCTGACGTCAACTTCAAATGGGATCCTGAGCGTTGTCAGCAGTTCGCGGCGACGCGGAGATCCAGACGCCAAAATGACAGATGGTGATGTCACGTGCGTCACCTACCCTTGCTGTATTGTGTATGTACGGGGACAGTATACCGGATTGCTAGGAACGCGTTCAAAAGGAGGCGATTGAGCAGTGATTGTTGTAGGGGATGCGGTACAACATCCGGACGATGGGCGGAAGGGCGTGGTTGTCGACATTGTCACGAACCCTGCTTGTCTGATGAGGCACTTCGTCGTCCGCTGGGAGGACGGCGACACGGAAGAACTCGAGGAATTATTATTCCAACCGCTGCATGGGTGAGGGAGAGGGGCGGATCTGCCACCCCTCATACCGACAACATCGGTCAGAATGCGGCAAGTTGGCAGATTCTTTGCAGGTGCGGTTACTGCCACTCTTGCCGGGAGTCTGCTTCGTCTTTGATTTCCTCGCGCAGGCCGGCAATTGCCCGCTCGCGCCGGGCGTTTTTCGCTTCCAGCTGAGCGCGGTCTTTCGGGTTCATTTCCTCACCGTGCGCTTTCAGGAAATCCTCGGTTTCGCGCAGGTTGGCCATGGTGTTCTGAATTGCTTCTGCAATTCGGCCCACGTTGTCACTTCTGTCATCCGGTTTCGGCATGAACTCTCTCCCCCTTAGAGTGTCGTTTACCGACAGGGGTAGTCTGTGCGGCGGACGCCGATTTATACTGGACAAAGGGCTTTCGCCCTGTTCAAGGTGCTTGGCAGCAAGGAGTGGACGAGATTTGCAGAGAGAGAGACAGTTACATACCGTTGACGCGGTCGCCTTGACCGTCGGCAGTATGGTTGGAGCCGGAATCTTTTCGGTGCTCGCTTTAACCGTGCAGACCACGGGTGCATCTGCAGTCATCGCGTGGTTTTTGATTGTTCTCCTTAGTTTTCCGATGGCGCTGACGTTTAGCGATTTGGTCGGCGTTCTCAGTGAATCGGGTGGGCCATATGTTTACATTCGCGATCAGTCGGGCCCCTGGCTCGGACTGTGGACCGCGTGGCTCTTTTTCGTTTCGTCGGCAGGTGCCGCGGAGGCCTTATTTATCGCGTTTGTGCACATGCTCCAAGAACTTGGCACCGCGTACCCATATCTCGGCGGCGTGGTGACGCTGGTGTTGCTGGCGCTGGTAACTTCACTTGGGATCCACGTCGGTGCAAAATTGCAGCGAATTCTCACCGTTGGTACGGTGGCCCTGCTCACGCTTTGCGTCGCGAGCGGTCTGTTGCATCCGAACCAGGTTATGGGCCCGCACAACGAGACGCATTTCTGGTCGAGTGAGTACCTGTTTCCCAACGGATGGGCCGCGGTGCTCCCGGCGACGTTTTACGCGTTCTGGACGTACTCCGGGTGGGAGGCGGTCGCGGTGCCATCGGGATCGTACAAGAGCAGGAAGTCGTTGGCCGTCGGGATGGTGGTAGGCTCACTGCTGGTCGGCGTCCTCTATATCCTCGTCGCAATCGCCGCCGTGTTGTCTGTGCCAACCGAAGCGTTGGCTCGGTATACGAATCCGCTCGTCTTGGTGGGGCGGCTCTCGGGACCGGTCGTGGAGGGGCTGATTGGCTGGGGTGCGCTCGTTATTGTCATCGGCTCCATGTTGTCCTGGTTCATTGCCACCGCATCGCTGTGGCAGGCGCTCATTCGCGATGGACTGTTGCCAAGTCCTCGAAGCGTGCGGGAAGAACAGGCAGAGTACCACCCTCTCCTACCCTGGCTGCTGGCGGGCTTCCTCGCGGTCCTGGCACTGCTGCCCATTTTCGCCAAGGCCGTTGCCGCCAGTTCCTTGACTGCCCTGATTGGCTATGCGGTGGTGTTTTTGACCGTCGTTCGCGACAAACACACCTGGGAGGGTCTGACAAGGAGCCAACGCCTGCGGAGGTTTCTTGCTGCGTTGTCTCTTTTAATGACCGTATTGCTCATCCTGTTTAGCGGCTGGGGGAATCTCTGGCCAACTCTCGTGCTCTGCCTCTTTGGGTTTGGGTTGCTCTGGATTCGCAAGAATCCGTGCTAAAATTCATGGTTTTCATAGCAATTGGAGTGTGGTATTCTCAGTGAGGCGCCTTGGCGGAGGGGGGAACACATGGTCGGATTAGCCAGAGAATACTGGGAAATCCTGATGAAATCACACCGCAATGTGCGGTGGTTTTTTGCGGCTGCGTTTCTCTCCCAAATCAGTATGGGGTTCAGCGAGATTCTCTACAACCTCTACATAAAGACGCTGGGTTTGCCCGATACCGTGGCGGGCACGAGCATTTCGGCGGCATCCATTGGGGGTGCGCTGTTTCTTGTGCCGGCAGGAATTCTCGGCGACCGACTGGGTCGTAAGCGGGTCGTGATGACCGCGGGGATTTTGTCTGGCGTCGTCGGTCTCATTCAGGCGTTCCTGCAGACGCCGGTTGCGATTGTTGCAGGGTCGTTTGTCGCAGGTATGATTGGCTCCGTCATCTGGGTGTCGATTCTCCCGTTGCTCGCGGAGAACACCGAGCCAGACGAGCGGTTTCACCTGTTCAGCGTCAACTTTGCGATTGGTCTGTTGGCGCACGTGTTGGGCAATTTCCTGGCGGGCAGCACGGCGCAGTGGTTGGGCACGCTGGGGCTTGGCGAAGTTGCCGCGGTGCGCTGGACGCTCGTCGCCGGAGCTGTCATTGGACTCACATCCATTATTCCGTTTTCCAGGATCCGAGAGACGGCAAAGCAGGTCGAGTCGCGGGCATCCCGGCCCGGATTCCGATCCATGCTGGTGGAGGCCAAGGCGGAAAGAGGTCAGCTGACGCTCATCGCCCAGTTCACGCTGGCGTCACTGTTCATCGGGTTTGGCGCCGGATTGGTTATCCCGTACCTCAACTTGTACTTCGCAGAGCGATTCGCCATGCCGAAGGCGGGGATTGGAATGGTCATCGGGTTGGCTCAGGCGTGCACAGCCCTCGCCATGTTTGTCGGTCCGGCGATGGCGCGCAAAATTGGCCCGGTCAAGGCTGTGGTCGCGTTTCAGATGGCCTCCATTCCATTCCTGTTGACTACGGGCTGGGCAACGAACGTGTGGCTGGCGTCGGGGGCCGTCATTGTGCGCAACGCGCTCATGAACGCGGCGAGCCCCATCCAGGACTCCATCATGATGGCCCTCGTCAGCGAACGGCTCCGCGGCCTGTCTGTCAGTTGCGGGCAGACGGTGTTCACGCTGGGGTGGGCTGTCATGGGGCCAATCAGCACGGCGATTGTGCACCACTACGGGTCGTATTCGGGCTATGCGATTGTCTTCACCTGTACTGCCGTTCTTTATCTCATAGGATCAGTCTTTTACGGTTGGGCGTTCGGGAGACACGAACGCACTGTATACCAACAGTCAACCCAACCAATCACTACGTAAAAAGACCACAAATATTTGAACAGGGGGTCAGGAAATGATGGGCATGCTGCGTGCAATCCCGCTATCCATTCAACACGTTTTCGCCATGTTTGGAGCCACCGTGCTGGTCCCGTTCCTGACGGGTCTCGACCCCGGCAGCGCCTTGTTTGCGAGCGGTCTGGGGACTTTGATCTTCCACTTGATCACTCGTGGGAAGGTGCCGACGTACCTGGGGTCATCCTTCGCATTTATCGCGCCTTTGGCGCTGTATGTGAAGGACCGGCATTCGCCTGGGCAGGCCGTCGCCGGGCTCATTGCCGTGTCGGTCGTCTATGCCATTGTGTCGCTGCTTGTGACGGCCTTTGGGTTTCAGAGAATTCGCAAGGTAATTCCGCCAGTGGTGGTGGGGCCAGTGGTTTCCATCATTGGATTGTCTCTCGCTACGACTGCCGTCAGCAACATGGCGGCGCTGCACTGGGATGCCGCGCTGGTCAGCCTCGTGGCCGCGATTCTAGCCTCCCTGGCCGGGCCGAAACAGATGCGCATTATTCCGCTCTTGATAGGCATTATTGTGGGTTACCTGTACTCGTGCGCTCGCGGCCTGGTCGACTTTCACGAAGTTGGACAAGCCTCTTGGGTGGCAGTGCCCCATCTACAGATGCCGGCCTTCACCGGTGATGTCATCCTCGCGATGGCGCCGATTGCGCTGGTCACCATCATTGAAGACTTGGGTCATATGTTTGTGTTGAACGAAATCATCCAGCGCGACGTCACCGAGAACCCGGGCTTCCACCGCATTCTTATCGGTAACGGGTTGGCGACCTTGGTCGCAGGCTTCGTCGGCGGGCCCGCGCAGACGACGTACGCAGAAAATCTCGGAGTGCTCGCGATTACCCGGCAGTATTCGTCGCGGATCATTCAAGGCGCTGCCGTGATTGCCATTCTGCTCGGGTTGTTCGGCAAAGTAGGAGCCCTGATTCACACCATTCCAGTTCCGGTCATGGGCGGCATCAGCATCTTGCTGTTCGGCATGATTGCGGCGATGGGCATTCGCCACGTCATTGAGGAAAAAGTGGATCTCGCCAACATGAAGAACCTGATTGTGGTGGCCATCATCTTCATCATCGGCGTCGGCTACCCGAACAACGGCATCGCGTACGCCACACTCGCTGGACTGTTGGTGTACTGGCTCGTACCGGACTTTGCGGGGAAGAAGCAGTCGACGAAGTAAGGCGAAATAGAGGCGAAAATACAGCTGCGCAATTCTTTGCGCCAAAAGACAATCCGGGCGTCCCAACCGTGGCGTCCGGATTTTTTCGTGGTTGATTCTCTACTTTTTCTCAACAATTCTGCTATTCTTAATCCAAACGAATATTTCGGTTGTACGAAATAAATCGGGCGGGGAGGAATGCGGATGGTAAAGCCGCTGACCATTTCGAAGGACGAGTTCGCGGCCAGAAGAGAGAATTTTCTCAGCCGCAAGGAAGTCAGCGCCAGCAACGGGGTACTCTTGTTCAGCCCAACGTCCATCTTCTATTTCGTCGGCTTCCACTTCATTCCGACGGAGCGGCCGATGGCGCTGCTGCTCAAGCAAAACGGGCGTTCTGTGCTGTTTGTGCCGCGCCTGGAACAAGAACACGCGGAGAAAGTCGCCCTGGTCGACAAGGTCGTGTCGTACCCCGAATACCCTGGGGAAAAGCACCCGATGGCACACCTTGTCGAGCTGTTGAAAGCGGAAGGGTGCGGGAGCGGCGCTTTGGCCGTCGACGCGGACGGATACGCGTCGCCGTGGGGGTACCGGGGACCGCGCCTCAGCGACTTGCTGCCGGAACTTCGCCTCACCTTCGTCGGCGGAATTGTCGAGGAGATGCGGATGACGAAGTCGCCGGCAGAAATTGAGTTGATCCGCGAGAGTTGCCGTTGGGGAAACCTCGCACATGCTCTCCTGCAAAAATACTCCGTGCCTGGCGCGAAGGAGATTGAAATCTCAAACCGCGCTTCCGCCGAAGCGACGTCCGCGATGATTGAAACGCTCGGCCCCATCTACCGGCCTGCCGGGTACGCAGGGGCGTTTGCTGGTTTTCGCGGCCAGATTGGCCCCAATTCCGCCCTGCCGCACGCGGTTACAGTAAACGCCACGCTCCGCCCGGGAGATACGCTCGTCACCGGAGCGGCGGCGGACGTCTTCGGTTATCACAGTGAACTGGAGCGCACGATGTTCGTCGGCGAGCCGTCCGCAGAGCAACGCAAATTTTTCGAGTGGATGTTGGCTGCGCAAGACCTCGCGTTTTCGCTCATCAAGCCCGGAATCCCCTGTAGTGCGGTGGAAAAGGAAATGCAACGGTTCTACCGGGAGAACGGGCTAGTTCCCTACACGCGCCACCACACTGGGCACAACATTGGGCTGCAGGGCCACGAGATGCCGTTTTTGGATGTCGGCGACGAGACCATCATCCAACCGGGAATGCTGTTCACCGTTGAACCTGGGCTGTACGTAAACGGACTCGGTGGATTCCGACACTCGGACACGGTGGTTGTCACGGAGACCGGCATCGAGTTTCTGACGTACTACCCGCGGGACCTCGAATCCCTGATCTGCGGCTGAACGTTGACGGTGTGCTCAGTGTACCTGACGAACAAGAACACACGTGAGTTTCGCAAGAAGTTGCAGGACTTCAGCGTGTAGTCTGAGCCTCGCCGGGGCATTCTAAGAAACGGTTTGGGAGTCGCGACCTTGGAGGTGCAGGCTATGACGTCGAGACGGAAGTCCATCGGTCGCGGTGACGAGGCTTCAGGACCCGTGATGGATGCGTTGGCAAGTCGCAGCATGGCTCGCGGGGAGAGTATCGAGAAGCTGATGAATCATCGCTATGGCAGTCCACGACTTGGCATGTACTCGCGTCGGCTCGGCGGTGAGTACGGTTCTTCTGTAAGTCACTTGCAGTAATCCGGTGGAAGGCAGAAGGCGTGCACGACTGCGCGAGTCACAGGAAACCAGCGACGTCCTGAACCAATCCGCCCG
>CAZYAH010000046.1:0-10608 GCA_964645595.1 uncultured Alicyclobacillaceae bacterium
GGAAGCCCCGGAAATAGATGAGCTGGTCCATGCTCTGTGCCATGCCGCAGAGCGCGGAGCCCAACATGAATACTGTAATCCCGGTGATGTAAACCACCTTGCGCCCCAGCAAGTCGGCCAACTTTCCGGCAATGGGAACGACCGTGGTCGACGTGAGCATGTACGCGGTGGTCAACCACGTCATGTAAGCCAGACCGCCCAGTTCACCGACAATGCGGGGCATGGCCGTGCCGACGATGGTTTGGTCCAGTGCACCGAACAGCATGGCGATGATGAGACCCGTAATGAGCATGCTCCGGTGTTTGATGCCGCTATTTGTCGATTCCGGGACTTGGCCTTCAGATTGTGTCATGTCGAATCCTCCCATCCTTTCTCTGTGCACGACAGATCCGTTATTTTCGTTATTAAATATTTTTACAGTATAATGTTTTTGCTGAATAACATTTATACTATAAACGTGTTGGTGGAGTTCGTCAACCAGATCTTTCTGTAAATCACATTCCAATTGTGAGCAACAGAAAACGGAGTGCGACCGTGAGCGTCACACTCCGTTTTGCGCTGATTTCCGTACAGCGCCGCCCAGACTCTGGGCGGGCACGGCTCATTTGGACAACGCGGACAAAGCGGTGGCAATCTGCGCGCCAACGAGTGCGTTGTGTTCAACGAGCCGGATGTTTGCGGCAAGGGACTTGCCTTCCGTAATTTTCTCCAATTCTGCCAAGAGGAACGGCGTGACTTCCTTCCCGCGGATGTTGCGCTCTGCCGCAGCAGCTGCTGCGCGTTCAATGGCATCGTGAACAAACGCGGGATCCAACTCGGCATCCGTCGGGATGGGATTCCCGACGAGAACGCCACCGGACAGTCCGAGGTCCCATTTGGTCTTTGCGATTTGGGCTACGGTTTGCGGCGTGTCCACGCGGAAGCTCACCTTGTGGCCGCTGTCACGGGTATAGAAGGCCGGGAACTGTTCGGTCTGGTAACCCAGTACGGGAACCCCGAGGGTCTCGAGGACTTCAAGGGTAAGCCCGATGTCCAGGATGGCTTTGGCGCCGGCGCACACCACAATCACGTCGGTTTGACTGAGTTCCTGCAAGTCTGCCGAAATGTCCATCGTCTCGGTGGCGCCGCGGTGCACGCCACCGATGCCACCGGTCACAAACACGGAAATTCCGGCCAGGCGAGCCGCAATCATCGTCGCTGCAACGGTGGTCGAGGCCGTTTGGCGGGTCGCCAACACAGCCGGAAGGTCGCGGCGGCTGGCTTTGACCACGTTCTTCGCGTGGGCGAGGGCTTCGATTTCGTCCGCGGTCATGCCGACTTGGATACGTCCATTCTGAATGCAGGTGGTGGCGGGGACTGCGCCAGCGGATCGAATGATGTTTTCAACGGACAGCGCCGTCTCGACGTTCGCCGGATACGGCATCCCGTGCGTGACGATGGTGGTCTCCAGCGCGATGACGGGTCGGCCTTCGGCTAGCGCCTCGCGAACTTCAGGGCTTACACTGAGATATGGGTGTTCAGCGGGATTTGCTTCCTGTCTTTGATTCATAGATGGTTCCTCCTAACACGGAATGACTCGTAGAGATGATTTGGCGGGACAAGCTTTGGCCGTATTCAACGCACTCGGCAAGCGGCCAGTCTTGGTGATACCCGTAGACAATTCCAGCGGTAAACGCATCGCCGGCGCCCGTGGCGTCGACGACCTCTGCCGGAATAACGGGATAGTGTTTGCTGTCGGTCCTGGTAAAAGCCATCACCCCGTCTTTGCCCAGGGTGACGAGGACACATTGAACACCTTGGTCAAGCACCGCCTGCGCCGCGCGCTGGACGTCTTCGAGGGACTCTACGGGAATGCCCGAAATCGCGGCCAGTTCGTCGCGGTTGGGCGTGATAGTGTCCATGTGCTCCAAGAGCGGTCGGAGCTTACGGGCTTTCTGCACAGACACGGGTTCGACGACCGTCCTAGCCCCGTACCTGGTGGACAAGTCCAGCGCGCACGCGAGTGAGGCTTCCGACAGATTGGCGTCAATGCAGACTACGGTGCACTGGGAGAACAGGTCGCTCTGGGCAGCCAGGTGGTCCGGCGTCAACTCTTCCATCACAGACATGTCGGCAACGGCGGCAACCAGCTCGCCGTCCGGGGACAGTACGGCCACGTACGTGCCGGTTGACTGACCCGGTATGACTTGCGACGGGCCTGCGTCGACACCGCACATGGCGAGGTCTTCGCGAAGAAGTCGGCCGTCGACATCGTCGCCAAACGCCCCGAGGAAGTGAACGGTTGCGCCGAGACGGGCTAGGTTGACCGCGATGTTCCGGCCCACTCCGCCCGGGGTGCGCCAAACCGACCCGGGATGGCTTGTCGACAGGTGTGAAACCGATGACCGGATGCGGGCCTTGATATCGATGTTTGCACCGCCGACGACGAGAATTGAGGCAGACAATCTACCGCCCTCCTCTCAAGTCCACAACCAACATCTTAAATTTGTACGGGCGGGAAATGCAAAGTCCGCTACACTTCTTCAAATTCTTCGCTTCCTCTATCAATTCCGACGAAGGAAACATAGAATAGATGGAGACGGCTGCTTTACAAGGCGCCGAGTTGTGGAGGGAGAGACGAGAGTGAGCAAACGGAAACTGACAGTGGATGACTTGCACAATTTTCAGTGGCTTGCCAATCCGGTTCTGTCACCGGACGGTCAGTGGGTACTGTACGAGAAAACTGTCGTGAACAAAAAAGAAGACGAGTATGAGACGCACCTGGTTCTTGCCAGGACGGACGGCAGCGTTTCGCGACCGTTCACCACCTCCGGAACAAAAAATTCGTCGGCCGTTTTTGCCCCGGACGGCAAGTCGGTCGCATTTATATCCAACCGCGCCTACGGCTCGCAGGCCTGGATCATGCCGATGGATGGCGGAGAACCGCGGCAGTTGACCAGGTTTCGGCACGGGATAAGCTCGCTGCAGTTTTCCCGCGACGGCAAAACGCTGTTCGGATTGGTTCCGGCCAGCAACGGCGAAGAAGTCGAGGTCTTTGGTCCAGAAGTTTCCGACAAGGAAGCGAAGGAACAGCTGAAGAAGGCGAACGAGGACTGGGTTAACGGGCCAAAGCACTATAAACGGCTTTACTACAAGGCGGATGGCCGGGGACTCGGAAAAGGGTTGTACGCGCAAATTGTCGCGGTTGACGTGGAATCCGGAGAGTACCGGGTCCTGACGCGCGGAGCCTACGACATTCTGTCGTTCACCGTCTCGCCGGACGGCCAGTACGTCGTGTTTTCTTCCAACCGCCGCCCGGATCACGAAGTCGTCCACGCTGCGGACATCTACCGCGTGCCGACTGCGGGGGGCGAACTGGAACTGCTGAATGCGGACGTCATCGCGTATTCCGTCAAGTATTCTCCTGACGGCTCGAAAATTGCGGTGCTGGGCCACAAGGATGAGTTTCGGTCCGCCACGCACACGCATTTGTACATCATGTCCAGCGATGGCAAGTCGCTGCAACACATTACCAAGGACTTCCCCGATACACTCGAGGATTACTGCCTGACGGACATGCGCCCGAACGCAGTAGGCCCTGGCGCCGTCTGGTCGGAAGACGGAAAATACATATTCGCCCTCAGCACTCGCGAAGGCCGCTGTGAGGTCGTCCGTTTCGCCGTCACACAGGACCCTGTGGTGGCGGACGTCGTCGTCGGCGGCGACCGGGACGTGTACGGCTTCGCGTACCATGGACCGTCGACCATGGTGATTACCTACGGTACTCCGACGCACCCCGGCAAGGTGGCCGTGGTGGACATCTCCGGGAGTGACACGCGCTCGCGTTTGTTCCGGAGCGTGACGGAACCGATGACGGAAGAGCGCGTTCCGTTCTTCCCCAGCCAAGAGACACGGCTTGACAACTGCAACGATGCCATTCTGGAAGAGGTCGCGTTGTCAGAGCCCGAACCGTTCTGGTTTACATCGGTCGACGGTTGGAGGGTCCAAGGCTGGGTCTTGAAGCCTCACGATTTTCAAGAAGGCAAGAAGTACCCTGTCATTCTCGAGATCCACGGCGGACCGCAGATGAACTATGGGTACGCCATGTTCCACGAGATGCAGTGGTTCGCCGCCGAGGGCTATGCGGTAGTGTTTGTCAATCCGCGGGGCAGTATGAGCTACGGTCAGGAGTTCGTCAACGCGGTGCGCCACCACTACGGACAGAACGACGCAGCCGACGTCATAAATGGCCTCGACGCCGCACTGCAGCAGTTTGACTTCTTGGATGCTGAGCGGGTGGCTGTCACCGGCGGCAGCTATGGAGGCTTTATGACCAACTGGCTGGTCGGCCACACGGACAGGTTCTTTGCCGCAGTATCCCAGCGGTCCATCAGCAACTGGATTTCGTTCTACGGCGTGAGCGACATCGGTCCGATGTTTGTCGAAGCACAGCTCGGCGGTGACATTTTCAACGACCTCGGCAAGCTCTGGGACATGTCGCCGCTTAAGTACGCCGCATCCGTGAAAACACCGCTTCTGTTGATCCATTCGGAAAATGACCTGCGTTGCCCGATAGAGCAGGCGGAGCAATTCTACACAGCCATCAAGCGGCGCGGCGGAGAAGTGGAACTGGTCCGCATTCCGAACGCAAGCCACGGACTTTCCCGCAACGGCAAACCGTCGCTGCGCATTCATCGCTTGAACGCGATTTTTAACTTCATCAACGACCGCTGCAAGAAGGCGGAATAATCCAGGCAAGCCGAGGACCAGATGTGACGAAAAGCGGGCTGTCCAACGAGGGGAATCCCTCGAGGACAGCCCGTTTCCTTCATATATGAAACCCTCATAAACCCCTCGATTCTTTACACGTTCTTAACATTCCGTTGACAGTCGTTTAACAACTCTTCGCTACCATGTCAGCAGGTAACGCGTGAGAGGACACCTCACGCACAATTTTTTCGCACAACAGCCAGTGAGGTGGCGATATGGGACAATCTATCACAGTAGAAAACTTACAAGCATCGTATGGTATGCAGACCATTCTGAACAACATTTCCATGCATCTGCCTGCAAACCAGATTACAGCCATCATCGGGCCGTCTGGATGTGGGAAATCGACGTTTATTCGCTGCATCAACCGATTGCATGAAACCGTCCCCCACGCCAAGGTTCAAGGAACCGTGAAGCTGGGAGACGACGATGTTTATCAGATGGACCCAGTAGATGTGCGCCGTGTGATTGGCATGGTGTTCCAAAAGCCAAATCCGTTTCCGACCATGTCCATCTATGAAAATATCGCCATCGGATTGAAACTGGGCGGTATCCGGAAAAAATCCGAGTTGCTAGAGCGAGTGGAGCGTAGCCTCCGCATGGCCGCCCTGTGGGATGAAGTGAAGGATCGGCTGCACAAACCCGCGACGGCCCTGTCTGGCGGTCAGCAGCAGCGACTGTGCATCGCCCGGGCGCTCGCCGTGGAGCCGGAGGTCCTGCTCATGGACGAGCCGGCGTCCGCTCTCGATCCCGTTTCCACCCTGCGGGTCGAGGAGTTGGTGACGCAGCTTAAGGAGTCGTACACCATCGTGATGGTCACGCACAACATGCAACAGGCGGCGCGCATTGCGGACCAGACGGCTTTCTTTCTGAACGGAGATCTGGTGGAGTACGGCGACACGTCTGTGATGTTTACGAATCCGAAGGATCAGCGGACAGAGGATTATATTTCCGGGCGGTTCGGTTGAGCCATCGCTTACCGCGCCCTTTAGCGAGGAGGATGCATCGTGAACCAGAGAAACGCCTTTGACAACGCGCTGCAGGACCTGCAACAGCGACTGCTGCGGATGGGATGCACAGTCCAAGACGCGCTCGCCAACGCCGTGGAAGCGCTCAAGGTACTGGACGCTGCGCGAGCCCAGTCCGTTGTCGAGCGAGATCCGCTCATCAACCGGCAACAGCAAGAGGTTGAGGAGATATGCATCCGGCTGATTGCCACCCAGCAGCCAGTTGCAAAGGACCTGCGCAAAATCGTGGCGGGTATGCGCATTGCCGCGGATCTGGAGCGAATGGGGGACCTGGCGGTGGACGTTGCCCGCGCAGCCATTCGGTTGCAGGGACAAACACTCATCAAACCGTTGGTGGACATTCCGAGGATGGCTCAAGCCATCGACACGATGATTTCGGATGCGATTCAAGCCTACACGGACAACAGCGTGGAATTGGCCAAAAAACTGGCCGAGGAAGACGATGTTGTAGACCACTTGTACCGTGGGATGGTGGAAGAGTTATTGTCCCTCGTTTCGGATGATCCCAAGGTACTGGCGCAGGCGATGACTCTGGCTTTTGTCGGGCGGTACCTGGAGCGCATTGGTGACCACGCCACAAACATCGGCGAAAGTGTGATTTACATCATCTCCGGAGAATGGTCGGATCTGAATTGACTGCAGCCTCTTGGGCAAAACCCAATGCGCTCATCGTGGATGACGAGGAGTCTATCCGTAAGTTGGTCAGTTATACATTGCAGAGCTCTGGATTCGCGACGGAACTGGTCGCGGATGGCGTGTCAGCCCTGGAGCGGATGACGGACAATCCGGACTCCATCGACATTGTCCTGTTGGATGTGATGCTGCCGGGGATGAGTGGTTTCGACGTGTGTCGCCAGTTGCGGCAGTCCAACGTCGAGATTCCAATCATTCTGCTGACGGCGCGGGACGACGAAATTGACCGAGTCGTCGGACTCGAGTTGGGGGCGGACGACTACGTCGCAAAGCCATTCAGTCCCAGGGAATTGGTTGCTCGGGTCAAGGCTGTATTGCGCCGCGCTCAGAGCCAGATTACCGAATCTTCACACGCCGTGGCAGGGGCAGCGCGGGAGCGGCTTACTGCGGGAGACATCACCATGGACCTTGTCGGCCATGAAGTATTGGTTCGCGGCAAGTCCGTCCTGTTGACGCCAAAGGAATTCGACCTTCTCCGGCACTTCATGGAGAACCCGAACCGCGTCTTGAGCCGCGAGCAGTTGCTCAATCACGTGTGGGGCTACACCGCTGTCCAAGACACGCGCATTGTAGATGTCCACGTGTCCCATCTGCGGGACAAAGTGGAGGCAACGCCCAAACATCCGCAGTATATTCGAACGGTTCGCGGCATCGGCTACAAGTTCGTCGACGGTGCTTCATGAGATTTTACAAATCCTTTACACGCAGTCAACACGCATTTCACAACGCGTTGGTAGAGTTGGACTCGAAAGCGAACGAAAGAAATCTATCACTCGAAAAACAGGTAGGGGGATTCACAAACATGAATCGACTGGTCAAATGGGTAAGCGTTGCGACGGCAGCTGCTGCGGTGGTGTCGGTTGTCGGCTGCGGCAGCGGTGCGAACAACTCGAACAACGCGGGGAACGCAGCGGGCACCAGCGGTGCTGCAGGGCAGGCTGTCACGATTAACGAGACAGGCTCCTCGCTGATGTATCCGCTGTTCAATACTCAGTGGATTGGCGCGTACAAGAGTGTGGACCCGAACGTCACCATCACCGCGGCTTCTACGGGCAGCGGCACAGGCATCGCCCAGGCGATTGCCGGAACCGTCCAGATTGGCGCTTCGGACGCGTATCTGTCGGACGCTCAAATGCAGCAAAATCCGGGTATGTTGAACATTCCGATGGCCGTCTCTGCACAGCAGGTGATGTACAATCTGCCGGAACTCGGCAAAGACAAACACCTGAACTTGACTGGCGACGTGCTCGCACAAATCTACATGGGCAAAATCGTCAAGTGGAATGACCCGAAAATTGCAGCTCTGAACCCGGGTGTCAAGTTGCCGGACAAGAACATCGTTCCAATCCACCGCTCCGAGGGCAGCGGCGACACGTTCCTGTTCACTCAGTTCCTGTCCAAGACCAACCAGGAGTGGGCGAACACCCTGAAGTACAGCACGACGATTTCCTGGCCGGCGGTTCAAGGGGCTATCGGTGTGAAAGGGAACGACGGGGTTGTCACCAAGCTTGCGGATACTCCGTACAGCGTGGGTTACGTCGGCATCAGCTGGCTGGACCGTGCGGTCGAAAAGGGACTTGGTTACGCCGCACTGCAGAACAAGGACGGCAAGTTTGTGCTCCCTGAAAAGGAAAACGTTCAGGCTGCAGCCGATGCGGCAGCGAACCAGGTGCCGGACGATGAGCGGATCTCTCTGGTCTACATGCCGGGTGAAAAGTCCTATCCTATCGTCAACTTCGAGTACGCGATCGTGAACTCGAAGCAGTCCTCGGATATGGCTGCGGCGCTGAAAAAGTTCCTGAAGTGGGCGGTTGACCCGAACGGCGGCAACAGCGCGAAGTACATGGAGCCGGTGCACTTCCTGCCCCTGCCGTCCAGCGTGGAACCGAAGAGCGAGGCACAGATTGAGAAAATTGGCGGTTAATTCGCCAAGGACCAGGAGCTGACGTGATGCGCAAGGTAGGTTCGGCTTCAAAGAAAGCGGACAGGGTCTTCAAGGTGGCTACGGCGCTCTGCGCCAGTAGCCCTGTCCTTATTCTCGTGGCAATTGGATTCATCGTTCTGGAACAGTCTGTTCCGACGATTCGCTACATGGGTTGGCACTTCCTCACGGGCATTCACTGGGATATGGGCGACATGTACGGCGGAATGGAGCAGAAAAACGGCGTCACTGCACCCGCAGGCGCGTATTATGGAGCGCTTCCGTACATTGTCGGTACACTCGCCTCTTCGCTGATTGCGATTGTGATTGCAGTGCCGGTGGCCGTTCTCACGGCCATCATTCTGGCGTACCGAGTGAGAGGCGTATGGAAGTCGATTCTGTCGACGCTGATTGAACTGCTCGCCGGTATTCCCAGCGTCGTGTTTGGACTGTGGGGAATCGTGGTACTTGCGCCGTGGATTGCGCACAGTTTTGGCCCCGCATTGTCCCACCTCGGCAAGGTGGTTCCGTTTTTCGCTGGGCCGGTGGGCACCGGAATGGGCTTGTTGGCGAGTGGGCTCATCCTGGCTCTGATGATTGTGCCGATTGTCACGGCCACCACGCGCGAACTACTGGAGCAGGTCCCGGTGCTTTATCGCGAAGGTGGAATTGGCCTTGGAATGACCACGTGGGAAGTGGCGCGCAAGATTTGCCTACCGCAGATCCGAGACGGCCTCGTCGGGGCTGTCGCGCTGGGCTGGGGGCGCGCAATGGGCGAAACGATGGCCGTGTTAATGGTCAGCGGCAGCGCCATCAACTACTTGCCGTCCAACATCTTCAGTCCGATTTCGACGATGGCCGCGGTGATTGCGGACCAATTGGACAGTGCGTTGACCGACGCGTCGCACATGGCGGTGCACGCGCTTGCTGAATTGGCGCTGGTGCTGCTGGCGTTGACTCTTGTTACCAACTTGATTGCGAAATGGCTCGTTCGCCGCGGCAACCGCGGCGCTCGCGCGGGGGTGGGCGCATGAAGTCGAAACACATCTTGATCCGGAAAATCGGGAATGTGCTTGGCTGGTCCGTCGCGTGGCTGGCGGCGGGGCTGGTGCTGTTCGCCCTTGCGGACATGGTCTTCACCATCCTGATTAAGGGGATACAGTCGTTTCGGTGGGACATGCTGTTTCACGTCACGGCTGGAAATGCCGGTGGTCTGCAGAATGCGATTCTCGGCACACTCTTGTTGATTGGCCTGTCCATCCTGGTGGCGGGGCCGCTCGGCGTATTGGGCGGGATTTACGCGTCAGAGTTTGCCGGAACGCGACTGGCGTCCGTGATCCGCTTCAGCACGGAAGTCCTGTCTGGCGTACCGTCGATTGTCATTGGCTACTTTGGCTACCTGCTCATGGTGCTCAAATTCGGTTGGGGATTTTCCGCACTGGCCGGCGCCATCGCGTTGACCATGATCATGTTGCCGTACATTCTCCGCTCCACGGAAGCGAGTCTGCTCCAGGTTCCCTGGACCTTGCGCGAAGCCGCGTGGGGACTGGGCATGACTCCGTTTCAGGCCATCGCCAAGGTGATTTGGCGCCCGGCCGCGAGCGGCATTGCGACGGGAATTCTGATGGCGATTGCAATTGGCCTCGGCGAGACGGCGCCTTTGCTGTACACGGCCGGATGGTCGATGGAGAATCCTACGCTGCAATTGACCAATCACCAGGTTGGTTACTTGACCTACGTGGTCTGGACCTACATTGACATGCCGTATCCAGAATCTCATGCGCTAGCGTACGCTGCGGCCTTCGTCCTGACCATGACCATCCTGTGTATTCACCTGGTTGTGAGAACGGCCATCAAGCGCGCTCTCGCGCGGGGGTAACTTTGGACTGGCGAGATTCCCCAAACAAACTATGACGCCAGAGCAAAAATTTTCTTCGTCGTCGACATCAGTCGACAACATTTTCAGATTTCGATTGTTATGATTGCAAAAAAATAGAATCTACGAGTGAGGTTGGCGGGGACTGTGAGGAAACGCTTCGTTGCCAACCGCCGGGCACTCCACCCGAAAAGGCAAACTTCAGGAAACTGAAGGACGCAAAGCTACAGGGGCTAAGGTGAGTGTAAGCTTGCTATGCCAGCCAGTTTCCGAAAGGAGGTCGTGGTCGTGAAAAGGAACACCCTTGTGACCGCAGGCGTACTCGTAGCGATGGCATTGGC
>CAZYAH010000047.1:0-10463 GCA_964645595.1 uncultured Alicyclobacillaceae bacterium
GTAGTGCTGGGCGTTTTCAATCGCCGTCTTGGCAGGGTCCAGTTCGATTTCAAGCAGTCGTTCCTCATCGTAAAAGTTCGGTAACGCGACCTTGGTCGCACCCTTCTCCACCAAATAGGGGTAAGCGGTGAGCAGTTCACCTTTGATTCGGAATGTCTCGAAGTCCTGGCTGTCGGCTTGTTCTTGCAGCAGCTTCTCCCGTTTTCCGCGCAACCGGTCGAGGTGCGCGAGTACGGCGGATTCCAGCTCGCGCGCCAGGTTTGACATCTGCAACCGCGCTGCCGCTTCGGCGTAAACCGCTTCGACGGCCGCGCTGAGGCTGTCGGCCGGTTTGTAAACCGGGCGACTGGTCAGCAAGAACGGCGCGGCTTCGACCGCGTTGCCGACCTCGTCGAGGCCGACCGATGCGCGTTCCGTGTCGGTCAACACGCCATCTATCAATGCGCGGGTTGCTGCCGCAATCGCTTCGGCGGATCCGTTCCCGTTCAACCGAGCTCTGTGCAGGATCTCCCTGGCGGTGACGGGCCCGATGCCAGCGATCAGTCTGCACAGCGCCAACTGCTGCGCCTTGTCGGCTTTCCCGTCGAGTTGCAGCGCTGCAATGTCCTCGCTGGTCACATCCTGGTACGGCTTTTTTGACTGTGGCGGCGCCGGGACGTACGGAAGGCCGGGGAGTACCTGGCGAACCCGGCTCATGTCCGCCGTGACGTGGACGATGCTGTCGACAATGCGCTGCGGAGTAAACGACTTGTCCGCCGTCGTCAAAATAATGTTGCTGTGCTTGCCCATGACCTCCAGGATCAGCGTGTGGTAGACGGTATCCCCGATTTCGTCCGTCGACTCTACGACCAGTTCCAACACCCGGTCCCAGCCCTGCTGACGGAATTCCAGCACGCGCCCGGACTCCAGCCGTTTGCGCAGCAGCATGCAGAACATCGGGGGTTCCTCCGGGTTCTTTGGGCGCTCTCCCGTGAGCAGGTGCACCCGCGCGAACGACTTGTGAGCGGACAGGAGCAACCGGTGGGTCCCCGTCCGCGCGCGCAAAGTCAACACAATGTCGCGATTACTCGGCTGATGGATCTTTTCAATTCTGGCGAGTTTCAGCTCGCGGTTCAATTCCGCGGTCAAGGCGCGAATCGCCAATGCGTCCATCGAAATCTCACTCATTTCTTTCAGTCTGATGCCTACTTTACCAGAACTTCTCGGCGCCGTCTCCCCTCGTGCGCCACCGTATGTCGCCTGCAGAGGGCAGCTGTGCAGCCTGTTTCACCCGTCGGACATGTTTGACCCCGTACAAGCATACAGATTACGAGACACGAAGTGAGAAGGGGTGGCTCCAGTGGAGAAAAGCTGGCATTTTCTCGCGGCGAAGGATTGCCTGGGACTGCTCGAGTCGACGCCGAGCGGGTTAAACCAGAGCCAGGTCGCGGAACGATGGCAGAAATACGGGCCCAATCAACTGGTTGAAGGGACAAAGGTCTCGCTGCTGACAATCTTTCTCAACCAGTTTCGCGATTTCATGATTATCGTCTTGCTCGCCGCCACCTTGCTGTCTGGCCTGCTCGGGGAGTACACCGACGCCATCGCCATTGTCGCCATCATTGTGCTCAACGGCATTCTCGGCTTTGTTCAGGAAGTCCGGGCGGAGCGCTCGCTCGCCGCGCTCAAGGAACTGACTGCACCGACGGCGAGAGTGCGCCGGGAGGGCGTGGTGTCCATCATCCCTGCAAAAGAGCTTGTTCCGGGCGACATCATTTTGTTGGAAGGCGGCGACCGCGTCCCGGCGGACGGACGCATTCTCAACTGCATTGGCTTCGACGTGGAAGAGTCCTCGCTGACCGGTGAATCGGTGCCAGCGACGAAGCAGGCGAACGCGTTGGTAGATCCGGTGTCTCCCCTCGGCGACCGTATCAACATGGTCTACATGGGGACGCTGGTGACGCGCGGCAAAGCAGAGGTTCTGGTTACGGAGACCGGCATGAACACGGAAATGGGCAAGATTGCCGACCTCATGCAGCAGTCGGAAGAAACGTTAACTCCGCTGCAACAACGCTTGGATCAACTGGGCAAAGTGCTCGTGTGGGTCGCGCTCGGCATTACCTTGTTGGTCGTGTTGACCGGCGTGATGCACGGACAGCCGCTATACCAGATGTTTCTCGCCGGCGTGAGCCTGGCGGTGGCGGCCATTCCGGAAGGATTGCCCGCCATCGTCACCATTGCCCTGGCGCTCGGCGTACAGCGGATGATCCGGCGCAACGCCATTGTGCGCAAGCTGCCATCGGTGGAGACGCTCGGCTGCGCGTCTGTCGTCTGTTCCGACAAGACGGGAACACTCACGCAAAACCGCATGACGGTGCAGCGCGTTTGGGCAAACGGCGAGTGGTTCCGGGTTACAGGGTCGGGGTACAACCCCGTCGGCGAGTTTGTCTACGAGGATCACTCCATTCAGCCGCTGCGCAGGCCGGCGTTGAAATGGCTCGTCGAAATCGCTGCGACCTGCAACAACGCGGTGATGAAGCAGCAGTCCGGAGAGGATGGAGATCAGTGGGTATGTGACGGGGATCCGACTGAAGGCGCACTGCTTGTGATGGCCAAAAAGGCTGGGTTTGACAATCCGGACGAGACGTATGAACGCATTGACGAACTGCCGTTTGACTCCGACCGCAAGCTGATGTCTGTGCTCGTTAAACGTGGCGACGACGTGTTCCTTCTGACCAAGGGCGCGCCCGATGTACTGCTCGAGCGCTGCACCAAGCTCCTGTCCAACGGTAAAGAGGAGCCGATTTCGTCCAGCCTGCGGAGACAAGCCGCCGCAGCAAACCAGCAGATGGCCGCCAGCGCGTTGCGCAACCTGGCATTCGCCTACCGGAAATTCCCCAGTGTCGAGGCGGCGAAAGCAGAGAAAAACCCGGAGAGCAACCTCGTGTTTGTCGGCATGTGCGGGATGATGGATCCGCCGCGCGAAGAGGTGTTCGAAGCCATCCGCAAGTGCCATAACGCCGGAATTCGCACGGTGATGATTACCGGCGACCACCAGGAAACGGCGATGGCGATTGCCCGCCAGCTGAACATTCTGCCCGAAGGGGGAGCCGTCATGTCCGGCGCCGAAATCGACGCCACTGACGACGAGGCGCTGCGCCGCAAAATCCGGGACGTCTACGTCTTTGCCCGCGTCTCTCCCGAGCACAAGCTGCGCATTGTGAAGGCGCTGCAGGCCAACGGCGAAGTGGTGGCCATGACGGGCGACGGCGTCAACGATGCGCCCGCCATCAAGCAGGCTGACATCGGGATTGCCATGGGAATGAGCGGAACGGACGTGGCAAAAGAAGCGTCGGCGCTCATCCTCGCGGACGACAACTTTGCGACCATTGTTGCCGCTGTCGAAGAAGGGCGGGGGATCTACGACAACATCAAGAAATTTATCCGCTACCTGCTCGCCAGCAACGTGGGCGAAATTGTGACCATGTTTATCGCGATGCTCGCCGGCCTTCCGTTGCCGCTCCTGCCGATTCAGATTCTCTGGGTCAACCTGGTGACCGATGGACTGCCGGCCATCGCGCTTGGTGTGGACCCGGCGGAAAAGGACATCATGAAACGGCCACCGCGCCGCGTGGACGAGAGCATTTTCGCGCAGGGCCTCGGCCTCAAGATTGTCAGCCGGGGAATTCTGATTGGGTTGGTGACGCTCGCGGTATTTGTCTGGTCGTTGCGGACCACCAACGACCTCGTGCGCGCGCAAACGTTGGCGTACAGCACGCTGACGCTGGCGCAGTTCATTCTCGTCTTCGACTGCCGCAGCGTCCAAGGCGGAATTCTGAAACGGAACATCTTCGAAAACGTGTGGCTGCTACTGGCGGTTGCGTTGTCGCTGGGCATGTTCTTGCTCACTATCTACGTACCTGCGCTCAGCAAGGTATTCAACACCGTGCCACCCACCTTGCAGGAATGGTTCATCGTCCTCGCGGCCGCCGCGATTCCGACGTTTGCCTTGTCGCTGCGCCGAGCGGGCCGCAAGGCGTGGAAGGCAAAGGTGGCGGTTCGCTAGGCCGTCTAACAATACGGCGCTTCAAATTGCGCTTCATACTGCGCTTCGTCGAGCGACGACATTGTACGAGAAGAGGGACGACGTCCCTCCTCATTTTCTTATGACATCCTTTCTACTTGAGTCCGCGGTGGTTGCGCCATCTGGGACAGCACGCTGCGCCACGGCCCGAGAATCGGACCTAGAGCGAGATTGAAAGAGATAACTTGTGTCCATTTGATTTGATGAAGTAAAATAGGATCACATTTAGGGGGCAAGTCCAATGGCGCTTTCCAGTATGACGGGGTACGGACAGGCTACCGTGGAACGGGATTCCGTCCGGGTGAAAGTGGAGATCCGAACGGTGAACCACCGGTTTGCGGAATTCAACACCAGATTGCCGCGCGACTTGTGGCCGCTCGAGGAAGAAATTCGGGCGAGGCTCGCTCGTTGCATCGCGCGAGGCCGGACCGACGTCTTTGTCACCCTTGCCGAGGGAATGACAAGTCCGAGGCAGGTTCAGGTTAACTGGGAGCTGTTCGACGCGCTCTGCCAAGCGGAACGATTGGCTCGGACGCGGGTTGGCGACCGGGAAGATCCAACTCCGGCAGTGGTCCAGTGGCTGAGCTTCCCAGATGTCTTACAGGTCCAGCCTGCGCAAAGTGCACTGGAATCGCTGCGCGAGGTGGTGTTGGCCGCGGTGGACGAAGCGTGCCAGTCGATTGTCGCCATGCGGCGACGCGAGGGCCAGCGCCTGGCGGAGGACCTGTTGGCGAAAGTGCGGGACTTGCGGGCGATTGTTGCACAGGTCGCGCAGGCGGCTGACTCTATGCGCGCTGGGTTGCAGTCGCGGCTGCGCCAACGCGTTCAGGAACTCGTCGGCGAGGTCGATGAACAGCGTTTACTCACGGAAGTCGCCCTGCTTGTCGAAAAGAGTACGATTGACGAAGAGCTGGTGCGGTTGCGCAGCCACATCGAAGAATTCGAGTCATCGGTAAGAGAAGGCAGCCCGGTCGGGAGACGGCTCGACTTCATTGTCCAGGAGATGCACCGCGAGGTGAACACCATCGGTTCCAAGTCCGTGGACGTACGCATATCTAAGTCCGTGGTGGACGCCAAGACCATCGTCGAACAGTTGCGCGAACAAGTGCAGAACATCGAGTAGTGCGGTGCCCAAATCACAACGTCGACTGGGAACGGTTCGTTCCCGTCGAGAAGGGAGTACGCCGTGAGCATCAAACTGATCAACATTGGATTCGGAAATATTGTGTCGGCCAACCGGATTGTCTCGATTGTCAGTCCCGAGTCGGCACCCATTAAGCGGATTATTCAAGAAGCCCGCGACCGTGGCATGCTGATTGACGCGACCTATGGTCGGCGGACACGCGCAGTGATTATTATGGACAGCGACCACGTGATTCTGTCCGCCGTGCAACCGGAGACGGTCGCACATCGGTTGACGGCGAAGGATCAAATCCTTGACGACGAGGAATGAGCTGAATGCCTGTAAGTAGTTCAACATCCAGGAAAAATTCCGGAATTTTATTCGTCTTGAGCGGACCATCGGGAGCCGGGAAAGGAACGGTTTGCAAGGCGCTCATGCAGCGCATGCCGCAGATGTGCCTGTCGATTTCGGTGACCACTAGAGCTCCGCGGGCCGGCGAGCAACACGGCGTCAACTACTTTTTCAAGACGCGAGAGCAATTCGAAGAGATGATTGCCAACGATGAGCTTTTGGAATGGGCCAAGGTGTACGATAATTACTATGGGACTCCGCGCAATTATGTGGAATCCAAGCTGGCGGAGGGTTATGATGTATTGTTGGAAATCGATATTCAGGGTGCAATGCAAGTCAAGCAAAAGTATCCGGATGGAGTGTTTATCTTCTTGATTCCGCCGTCAGCAACCGAATTGGAGGCACGCATTCTCGGGCGGGGCACCGAAACGGAAGAGTCGTTCCGACTGCGGTTCGGTGCTGCGCGAAGTGAGTTGCAGATGATGAAGGAATACGACTACGTCGTAGTCAACGACCTAGTCGACGCGGCGTGCCAGCGCATTGAAGCCATCATTGCAGCGGAGCACTGCAGCGTGCCCCGCAATCTCTTCTTACTGTCGGAATGGTGACAAAGACTCAACACAGAAAGGGGTAAACGTGATGTTGTATCCATCGATTGACAAATTAATGGAAATGGTCGACAGCAAGTACACCCTCGTGGTGGCGACGTCGAAGCGCGCGCGGAAACTTCAGGAGCGGTCGCTGCACAACCCAGGCTCGTCCACGACGAAAAACGTCAGCCGTGCGCTGTGGGAGATTGCAAATGGATCAGTAAAATACCATCGCACGCGCGACGGCATTAAGTAACTGGCGCTTGCGAAGGAACTGGTTCTTGGAGCAAGTGAGAGACACGAGCGGAACAACCTTTGGTTGTTCCTTTTTCACGCAGCGCGCCCTGCCGCAACGAACGTCGATTGACGCAGCACGGCGGGGGGCCGAGAGAGGGTGACGTCGCGGTGGGAAAAACCATCTTGTTGGGGGTTGCGGGAGGCATTGCCGCGTTCAAGTCGGCGACGGTGTGCAGCTCGCTGGTCAAACGCGGGTACGACGTGCAGGTGTTGATGACGGAGAATGCCACTCGGTTCATTCAGCCACTGACGTTTCAGGCGCTGAGCCGGAACCCGGTATTGACCGACACGTTTGACGAACCAAATCCCGCCGAAATTGCGCACATTGCGAAAGCCGACGCGGCGAGCGCCTATGTGATTGCACCAGCGACGGCGAATGTCATCGGCAAGCTCGCCTCCGGCATTGCGGACGACGTCTTGACCACCACGGCGTTGGCCATTCGGTGCCCGCTCATCGTGGCTCCAGCCATGAATGTAAATATGTATGAGCACCCCGCGGTGCAGGAGAATTTGCGCGTGCTCCGGGAGCGGGGAGCGATAGTCATCGAGCCGGGGACGGGCCCGCTCGCCTGTGGTTGGACTGGCAAGGGCCGTTTGCCGGAGCCGGAAGACATTGTCGCGGTGGTGGAAGCTGTATTGCGCCGGAAATCCGATTTGTCCCGCGTCCGGGTGCTGGTTACGGCCGGCCCGACCATCGAAGACATCGATCCGGTCCGGTATCTCAGCAACAATTCCTCTGGCAAGATGGGCTATGCCATCGCCGCCGCGGCAGCCGCCCGCGGAGCCGTGGTCCAGCTGATTTCGGGGCCTACTCACCTGCAACCGATACCTGGTGTGGACACGGTGTACATCCGCTCGACGGAAGACTTGTTGCGCGCGGTGCGCGAGCGGGTGCAACAGGTGGACCTGTTCATCAGCGCGGCAGCCCCGGCGGATTTTCGTCCCGCGCAAAGGCTCCAGCACAAGTGGAAGAAGTCGGACGGCGTGCCGACACTAGAACTTGAGCCGACGCCGGACGTTCTGGCTACGGTTTCCCGGGAAAAGCGGGAAGATCAGTGCTTTGTCGGGTTTGCTGCGGAAACCACCGACGCCGTTGCGTACGGGCGCAGCAAGCTGGAGCGAAAAAATCTCGACTTGGTCGTAATCAACAACGTGTCGGAACCGGGCGCAGGATTCGCGGTCGACACCAACAGAGTCACGGTGGTGCAGCGCGGCGGCCCGGACGTGGATCTGCCCTTGATGAGCAAGGCGGAAGTGGCCGACGCATTGTTGGACCTTGTAGTCGAAGTGCTTGCGAAAAAGGGCATCCTGCCGAAAAGGAAGAGTCCAGATGCCTGATCTCGTCGCCGAAGTGTTGATTGACTTGAGGACGCGGAGCCTCGACCGGACATTTGATTACTCCGTGCCGGATGCGTGGACGGAGAGAATCCAGATTGGTCAGCGGGTGTACGTGTCCTTTGGCAACCAGTTCTGTCAGGCGTACGTGGTTGGCCTCAAGGAGAGCCGCGGCGAGAGTCCGCAGGGGCACAAGCTCAAACCGATCCTCGAGGTCCTGGACGAATCCCCGCTGCTGACGCCGGACTTGCTGGAGTTGTGCGACTGGTTGGGCTACCGGTACGGCTGTACCCGGCTGGAAGCGATTCAGACCGTGCTGCCGAGCGCATTCCGCTTGCAGCAAAAGCGCGTTTACGAGAGTGTGCCGGACGTTTCACAGCCGACGTCAGAGCTGGGGCGGAAGCTATGGTTAGTCTTGCAGGACGAGCCCTTGTCATTTCACCAGGTGGTGGCACGGTACGGAACGGATGCGGCGCTCGAGTTGGAGCGCCTGATTCACGTCGGGGCCGTGCAGGAAAAGGTTGCGCACAAGGACCGGGTAGCGGCCAAAACCGAACCTGTCCTCCGGGCAGCGGTAGACGAGGCGAGGTTGCGGGAGGCGTACCGGGAACGCCAACGGCGAGCACCGAAACAGGCGCAAATTCTAGCGGAGCTACTGAACTCGCAAGAAGTGGCGTTGCGAGAGTTTGGTTTGCAGCCTTCCAGCCCGGCCCTGCGCGCATTGCTGGCGGAAGGGCTTGTTTCCATTGACCACAGGGAAGTGTACCGCTCTCTCCAAACAGGTTCCGCCTTCCACGACGCGGCGATTGAGGCGCTGACATCGTGGCAGGAGCGCGCCGTTTCGACGTTTCTGTCGGCGCTGGACAGCGGATCATTCGCCGAATACGTCCTGCACGGCGTGACGGGAAGTGGCAAGACGGAAGTCTACCTGCGCGCAATGGAGCGCTGTCTGGCGATGGGCGGTGGGGCAATCGTGCTCGTTCCCGAGATTTCGCTCACGCCACAGATGGTGAGTCGCTTCACGAGCCGATTTGGATCTCAGGTGGCCGTACTGCACTCCGGCTTGTCTGTGGGCGAAAAGCGCGACGAGTGGATGCGGATTCGGCGCGGCGAAGCGCGCGTGGCCATTGGCGCCCGGTCGGCGGTGCTCGCACCGGTGCAAAATCTCCGCCTCTTGATTGTGGACGAGGAGCACGAGCCGTCGTACAAACAGGAAGAGACGCCTCGCTATGACGCCAGGGACGTCGCCAGGTGGCGCATGGAACGCGCGTCTGGGATGCTTATCTTCGGATCTGCCACGCCGTCTCTGCAGGCGATGCGGCAGGTGGAGATGAACCGCGCAGAGCTGGTGGTACTCCCGCAGCGGGCCAACGGTCGGCCGCTGCCGCCGGTAGAGGTCGTGGATATGCGCCAGGAGTTGAAGACAGGCAATCGGAGCCTGTTCAGCCGCGCGCTCACGGAAGGGCTGGAGACGGCCGTGGGAGAGGGGCATCAGGCCATCCTGTTTCTCAACCGGCGGGGCTATGCGCCGTTTCTCGTCTGCAGGAACTGCGGCGCGGTTCCGGAGTGCCCAAGTTGCGACATTGCACTGACCATGCACCGGGGACGAAACGGGGAATGGTTGCGCTGCCACTACTGCGGGTATACGGAGGAGATGGTCGCGGACTGCAGCGAATGTGGCGAGGCGGCGCTGCGGCCGTACGGCGTGGGCACGCAGCAGGTAGAAGAGGCGCTCCGACAACTCCACCCGGACTGGCGCCTGCTGCGCATGGATGTAGACACCACGCGCAGAAAGGGTTCGCACCAGCAGGTCATCCGCGCGTTTCTGGAGCACGAAGCCGATGTGCTGATAGGGACGCAGATGGTGGCGAAGGGGCTGGACTTTCCGAACGTCACCTTTGTCGGCGTCATCTCGGCGGACACGATGCTCGCGGTGCCGGACTACCGGGCGGCAGAGCGAACGTTTCAGCTGCTGACCCAGGTCGCCGGCCGCGCCGGGCGCGCCGGCGCCTCCGGCCGCACCGTGGTGCAGACGTATCGGCCTGACCATTACGCCATCCAGGCGGCTGCCCGCCACGACTATCTAAGCTTCTATGATTGTGAACGCCAGCTGCGGGAAACCTTTGTCTATCCGCCTTTCTGTGAACTCGCGGTATTCATGGCAGTTCACGCAGAGCGCAAGTTGGCCGAAAGCGCCGCCCGCAGGTTCGAGCGAGAACTGCGCCGCGGGCTTGGAGACGAGGTAGCCAGAGTGTTGCCCGCCGTGCCAGCCGGCGTGGAACGGATTGAAGGCAAGTACCGATTTCAGGTTGTGGTAAAGTATTCTCAGTGGTCCGACGTAGAGTCGGTGATTCGTGCGGCTTACGCGATAGTGGCGGAAAAGATGAAGCCACTCGACGGCATCTGCACGCTGGATGTCAACGCCGCCAAAGTGTAGACAGGCTCAGCTCACGCGGTCTTGCGTGGCGAGTTCACTATCGTTTTTGCGGAAAGGGGTTATCTGGCTTTGTCCATTCGCATCATTCGGACCGGAGATGATCCGGTTCTCCGCCAAATTGCCAAACCGGTGACCGAGATCACTCCAGTGATTCACAAATTGCTCGACGATATGGCCGACACGATGTACCATGCAGAAGGCATCGGTCTGGCGGCACCGCAGATTGGGATCTTGAAGCGCATCGTCGTCATTGACGTCGGCGAAGGC
>CAZYAH010000048.1:0-10456 GCA_964645595.1 uncultured Alicyclobacillaceae bacterium
AGCCGCCCACCTGGCCGCAAAACGCGGTAGACTTCTGCACACGCGTCCGCGCGCTCAGCTGGCGGTACCTCGTGAAAACAGAAACTCGAAACGACCGCGTCAAACGTCGCATCTTCGTAGGGAATCTGTTGAAAGGTACCCACGCGCAACTCATACGTCGGATGGAGCTCTCGGCACTTGTCGAGCATCGCTTCCGACAGATCAATGCCGTGAATGACAGCCGGACTCTGGTTTTCAAACATGTAGGCAAACGCGCCCGTTCCCACGCCGATGTCCAGCAATTCAGCGGATGGTGGCAGAGTCATCAGTTCCGCTGCAGTGCGCAGACTCACCTCGTATCCCTCGAGCGGACCGCTTGGCGATTTCAGGTCCTCATCATACCGCGCTGCCCATTGGTCAAACAGCGCCTTCGTCTGTTCCAATCCGCGCGTCAATGCCAGTTCCCCTTTCAACCGTCAATTTCAAAGATTTCCAACTTTCTTATCAATTCTACTTATCCTTGGTAACCTTGAAAACTCGTTGTCCTCGACTTATGATCACTAGGTGCTGCAACCGCGTCGTTCACGCCGCGACACGGGATGGTCTGCCCAAGATGGACCACCTGTGCGGATATGCAACACCTACCTACAACATACTACGCTTGCAAAACATGGCAAGACGTTCAGACAGATACAACGAGGTGAAGGATATGGAAGCAAAGAAATGCAGGGAATCCCGCTGTGTGAAGATCAGCCGCGTGTTCCCCCCGGACTTGAATGATCACGCCACTTTGTTCGGCGGCAAACTCATGTCGTACATCGACGATGTAGCATCTATTTCCGCATCTCGTCACGCCCGCACCGAGGTGGTCACCGCTTCCACAGACTCCGTGGACTTTTTGTCGCCCATTCACCAGACGGACTCCGTCTGCTTGTCGTCCTACGTAACTTGGACAGGCACCAGCTCCATGGAGGTGTTTGTGAAAGTTGTCGCGGAAAACCTCAAGACAGGCGAGCGCAGGATTGCCGCAACCGCGTTTCTGACGTTTGTCGCGTTGGACGAAAACGGAAAGCCTACTCCAGTACCAAAAGTGATCCCGGAAACTCAAGAAGAAAAAATGCTGTACGAAAGCGCTCCGGCCCGTGCAGAACTCCGCAAACGCCACCGGCAAGAAAGCAAGAAACTCGCTTCCTACTTGACGGTGGAAAAGTTTTGGGATGATCCGGCGATGTGATGCCGGCGTCATCCAATCGGAAACAACACCGTGACGGTGGTGCCCTTGCCGGGTTCGCTCTGGATGTCGATGCTGCCCTTGTGGGCCTTCATGATCTGGTTGCTGACCATCATCCCGAGTCCTGTTCCATCCGGCTTTGTGCTCCAGAACGATTCGCCGATGCGAGATAAAATTTCGGGTGGAATCCCAACCCCTTCATCGGCAAACACAACCGAAACGTGGTTGTCACCTGTTTCGATGCGAATCCGCAGGTCACCACCGTTCGGCATCGCTTCAATCGCGTTCTTGATGACATTGACAAAGACTTGCTTCACTTCGTTGGGTACACAGCGAATCTGCGGCACCTCGGCAGCGACTTCCGTCTGAATCCGCACCCCCCGCAGAATGGCCTGCGTGGACAATAGCGTAATAACCTCGTTTAACAACAGGTGGATGTCGGCCCATTCAAATTGCGAGTCCTGCGGTTTCGCCAAAACCAACATCTCGTTCAAGATGGTCTCAATCCGGCCGAGCTCACTGTGCATGATGGCCAAGTAGGATTTTTGCTGTTCCGTTGCGGTTCGCTCCATCAGTTGGATGAACCCTTTCAGCGCCGTGAGCGGATTGCGGATCTCGTGCGCAACGCCAGCGGCCAGCAGTCCTACCGACGACAGCTTTTCGGATCTGCGCAACAGCTCTTCCGAACGCTGCAACTCCGCCTCTGTCTGCTTGCGATCCGTTATGTCCTGCGACGTTCCGATAATGCGCACCACGCCGCCTTCCTCAACCAGAACTTCTCCGCGTGTATGTAAGTACCGAATCTCACCGGTGTCCCGCACAATCCGGTGGTCAACATTAAACTGCGCGCCCGGCTCAGCGGACGCAAACGCGTGGAGAACCTGGCTGACGTCTTCCGGGTGAATCCGTGAATGCATCAGTTCCAAAGTCAACGGTGTGTCCAACGGGATACCGTAAATCCGGTACATCTCTTCGGACCACCGGACTTGCAGTGGATCCAGATGGATTTCCCAACTGCCCAGGTTCGCCAACCGCTGCGCTTCTCGAAGGCTCTGCTGGCTCTTCAAGAGCGCTTCCTCAATGCGTTTGCGATCCGTTACATCGCGCGCGATTCCGAGATTGTACAGGAGCTCGCCATTTGAACTGTATATGCACTTGACGTCCGTTTCCAACCAAACGTAGTGTCCGTCCTTGTGGCGCATGCGGCGCGCGAAGTTGGATACCTGTCCATCGAGCATAAGGTTCTGCAGAGCCTGTTCCAATTGCCCCAGCTCGTCCGGGTGATACAGCGATCTGGCCTTGCTGCCGACGAGTTCTTCCGGATCGTACCCGAGGATATTTTTTATCGCCGGCGACACGTATGCCAAGTGACCGGTGACATCCGTAAAGGAGATAATATCGGGAGAGTGCTCCACGACCCACCGAAAGAGTTGTTCGCTCTCTTCGCGCTGCGCAATCTCGCGTTTCAACTCGGACAGGTCGCGGATTACAAAAAATGCTCCCTCCGTTTCGCCTTGCACGCGCACTGGAAATGCGGCAATGCGAACGGGGAGCAACTCGCCGACCTGGGTTTGCAGAACCGATTCTACCGCTACTCTCGGCTCACCGTCCTGCAACGCTGCCCATAACTCGTGTTCATCCAAATTCGGAAATACGTCGCGCAAACGCAGTCTTGCCAGGTCTTCGGATGAGCGACCAGAAATTCGCGCAAAGGAAGCATTGACAAACAGAACACGGCCCGATCCGTCCAATGTAATAACGCCGTCTTCCAGGTGAAAGAGCATGGACAGCGCCGAAGAAACTATCACAGCTTCCGTCCAATTCAGCAGACCAGCATCGGGCGAAAAACGATATGTAACCGCATTTTCATAAACGTGATTTATCAGTTGAGACCTCGTTTCATCGCAATTTCGTCGCACACGCATCCGTCCCCTGGGGACTCCTCCAGCTCAAACTTCGAGAATTGTTCAACGTTTATACACATTCATCGCTTGTCGCGAAAATCCTGCCAATCCAATCGCCCGTTTCGAAAATTTTCGACACAAAATCGAAGACCGCCGACGCGTCCTTGATTCAACGTCGCCGGTCTTCTTTGCGGAATCACTCTTTCGCCGCGAACTCGTGGCTGTTCTGTTTCGACAGTGGCGCACCGCCCATCGAGTCAAACACGATGCGCAGCTTTTCATCCTTTCTGGCAACCACGTCTGCAATGGTTTCCACGTATGCCTTCGGATCGCGCGGATTGGCAAAGCGCCCGAAGTTCTTGCCATCAGCCCCAATCAATTTCGACACCGCGCCGCCTCCGATGCCGACAATTGTCTGCCGCTCTTCCATGATGCAGATGTTGTACACGCTCTCCTTGCCGGGTTTGGCGAATCCGACATTTTCGAGGTTGCCGAGAATGTCCTTCTGGCGGTACACGTAGTACGGACGGTGGCCGAGGCGCCGCGCCCACCGAGCGGCTTCCGACATCATCTGGCGAACCGTCGCGTCGTCCGGAATCCGGAACCGCTCCCGCTCCGTGTTTACGACCGCCGTGCGCTTGAACGACATGGTATGGATGGTCACCGACTCTGGGTCCAGTCGCTCAATTCGCTCCATCGTGTACCGCACGTCGTCCACCGTCTCCCCCGGCAGTCCGAGGATCATGTCCATGTTGATGTTTGCAAATCCCGCCTCGCGGACAAAGTGAAACCGGTGATCCACAATGTCTGGCGTATGTCCGCGGCCAATTTCCTTCAACGTGATGGCCTTGAACGTCTGTGGATTGACGCTGATCCGGTTTACGCTGTACTTCTTCATCACATTCACGCGATCCGGTGTGATGGTGTCAGGTCGACCGGCCTCAACGGTAAACTCGCGCCATGTGTCGGAACCGGGGATCTCGCGGAACAGGCTTTCCATCAGCCGTTCCAGTTCGGGAGCGCGCAAGCTGGTCGGTGTACCCCCGCCGATGTAGACGCTCGTCACGGGTATCTGGTATTCGCGCAGCAGCCGGCCAAGGTGGGCGAATTCGACATCCATCGCCTTGAGAAACCCGTCCACGTACGTCGCCTTTTCGGCCATCGAGTAGGCCGGAAACGTGCAGTACGCGCAGTGCGTGGGGCAAAACGGAATCCCGATGTACACGCTCACTTCGCGGCCCAGGTTGTACAGGTCCGGAACGACCTCCAGCTGCACCTCCGCGATTTCCAACATCAGTTCCACGCGTTCTGGTGAAATCAGGTACTCCTTCCGCAACACTTGCCGAATGGCGTCTTTGGATAGGCCTTGTTCGCGCAAGTTGTGCACGATTTTCAGTGGCCGTATGCCCGTGAGAATCCCCCAGGGCTGAGCTTCACCTGTCGCTTGCTCGAACAGTTGATGTAGAACGTGCAGAACCGCCTGCTTGCCTCGCCTCCGCACAGTCACGTGGTCCGCATTGGCAGGCACGGACTTGGTGTGATCCGCTTGCCAGCGAAGGTCTCCGCTCGACATTGTACCTTGCGCCGCAACTTGGTCTTCCGCAGTACGAAGTCTCAAGTCAATCTTCATATCCGCTGCATCGCGGTCCGGTACTGACACCTCTTCGGAAGGCCGGATGGTTATTTCCGCGCCTTCCGCGAACAGGCGCGTCATACGCTCAATCTCTGTATCAAAAGGACAGCCGTCCGTCGTAATCCATATGTGCATCGTCTCTCGCTCCCACCTACGCCCGTTATCTTGCCTGAACAACGGACTTCTCTATCATACAACGGAATCCGGACAAGCGCGCAGGTCAGAAGACTGCCTATGTAGTTTGACGAAACGCTCCCGCGCTCGAGTTGCGCTTTTGTAGAATAATCCACAACCACCCAGTCATCAATCCGAACATCACCACGGCGGATGACAAGTACAACGACGCCATCCCCCACCCGGCAATCAGCGAATACCCCAGGGTGGGGCCGAGAGCGGCGCCAACGTCGACGACCATGGTATAACCTGTCATCAATGTAACCCGAGCAGAATGGGATGCCACGTCGGAAGCGAGAGCATCAGTAAGAGTGGTCAGTAACGTAGAAACTAACAGCAGTGCGAGCAAGACTGCCAACCACAGGAAAGGCGGGAGCGGTGTTGGAACGAGCAGTAGGAGCGCTACCGCTATCAGCAAGACACCGACCACCACCGGAGGCCGACCGAATCGGCCGTCCGACACGCGGCCAATCCAAGGAGACAGCCACGGACCTAGTGTCCAGCGCACAGCCTGTAGAAACCCGGCAACCGTCGCGGCCCCCGCGGTCCATTGCCCGAGCGAAACGTCAATGTACCGCGCTCCAATCGTATAACTGAGAGTCGCCGTGAGCATGCCCTCTAAAGCAACGGCCAGAAGAAATCCGGTGACAAACGTCCAGACCGTGGTGAACTTGCGCAAGTGCCTCAGGAAGTCTGCGAGCGAACGAGTCGGCTGGGCGTCAGTAGCTACCGTACATACGTGTGACAACAACAGAGGGCCCACAGTCAAGGCCGCCGCTCCAAACCCGATTGCAACCAGCCGAATTCCGAACAGGTCTGCCAGCACCCCGCCCGCAAACATCCCTATCAGACTTCCAATTCGATAGAGCCCATTGTATCGTCCCATAAAGCTCCCGCGATTTTCGTCCGTCGAAACGTCCAGTATCACGGAATACGCGCCAATCCGAAACAGCGACCACGCGAGTCCCCAGCAACAGCGCAGCACAACCCATGTCCAAAAGCCCGTTGCGAATCCGTATAACAACGTTGTCACGCCACCGAGGAATACCGCTGCGGTCAGTCCACGTTTCACGCTGATGCGCTGATACAGCCAGCCAATGAAGGGATTGAGCGGCAGTCGGACAAACCGATTGACCGACAGGAGAACGCCGACTTCCACAAGGGACGTCAGTCCCACGTCACGCCAATGCACCGGCAATGCGATGTAAAGCATGGAATCGCCCGTCAGACACACCGCCGTGATAACGGCGATGGCGACGACGGGGCTGAACTGTCTAGGCAACATATTTTCACTCCAAGCGGCTACAGAGAAGCTGTATTGGTTCGACACTGCCCACCTTAAGCGGCATTTACGCGGTGTTTATTGCGCAACAAACACAAACAGTGCCGGTGAACCACCGGCACAAATGCTCATATGTACGGGCAACTGGTGTTCAGACGCGAACATTCCCGCACTCCGGAGAATGCTGGCGGCACTAGACCAACTCCAACCAGTCCTGATGATTCACTTACCGACGCCACCACCAGTAACCGACACCGATGAACACGAGCAACCCGACAAACGTCACCGCATACAGAAACGTGGTTGCAGCCGAATCGGAAATCATGGCTTCTCCCCCATTAAAAAATTAGGCCGAATACGATAGACACGCTATATGGTACATGATTCCGTCTATTTTTTGAACCTTCCGTATTGTTGCAGGACACTTGCGGACAGACAAATCCAGGCCTTGGTCCGAAACTGGCTCGGCCTGGAGTGTGTAGACAGTTGTTCATATCGATTCAAACCGCATTCAATACAACTTGTACGGCTTGCCGACCGGTAACACTTCGCGCCCGGCGGTCGCGTTGATGACACCTGCCGCGGATCCGTAGAGAGCCAGGATGCCGCAGACCAGTCCGACCCAACCGCCGATGGCCGGGCTGCCCAGCACCTTGAATTCAGCCAACGCGAGCAGGAAGAAAGTCAGTGTCAGAGTGAGAAACACCCAGAATGTCGTCTTGCTCAGATAGAACGAACCGATCCACAGATACAGCGTCAAGATGCCGAAGAAGAACAAGAAAAGTCCCATGCCCGCCATCGGCGCGCCCGCCTTGAGAATGAAGTAGAATGCAATCCAGAAGGCCCCGTACGAAGAGAACGCGGTCGCGCCAAACGTGTTGCCTTTGCGGAACTCCCACATGCCCGCCAACAGCTGAGCACCTCCGCCGTACGTCAGTGCGAGCCCCAGCACCACGCCAAGCGCGGCGGCATTCGTCACGCCCGCGTTGATAAGGCTCAAAATGCACGTGGTGATGCCGAACCCTGCGAGCCCAAGCGGCGCTGGGTCGGCAATGGTCACCTTGCTGTCGCTCATGCATCTCCCTCCCGATGAAGAATGGCGTTATACTGCATCAGCCGTGTGATGCCTTCAGTACATCGGTATGAGATGCGAACAGGCCATATGCAGAACCGGAAGCCTAAAGACAAAAGGCCGAGGGCAAAGGCCCTCGACTTGACAATGGGATTTGGATTTCTCGCCAGATAACGCAGATCCGACTACCGGGCAGTCTGTCCAGCCGGGGATTGACTTGCCGCGCCAGAGTTGCTCCCGTGCACGGCGGATGCACGAGGACGCAGCCAGACAAACGCAATGGCGGCGGACAAAAGCGTAACGCACGCGGCGGCGCTGGTCGAAAACGTATAGCCGTACCATTCCTTCAGCGCGATAAATAGCGGTGCCCCGACCGAGAAGCCGAGCACGTATCCCGCGTTGTAGACGGCATTCATCGCGCCGCGCACCAGAGGCGGCGTGTCGTCGCCAATCACCCAGGAGTACATAGTAGTCATCAGCGCCGACCCGGTGCCCCAGAACAGGCTAATGACGAGTAGCGGAGCCATACTGTGCGAGTGGGCCATCCACAGCGTTACGAAACACAGAACGACGCCCGCAGCGCTCGAGTACAAGTGTACGTGGGGAAGGTGCGGTTTCTTTGCCAACCACGCGCTCGTCACCACCCAGCTAAAGCCGATTGGCAAGAACAGCACCCCGTTTTCCAACCCGCTGCTGGTATCACCCAAAGCCATCGGGAGCAGGGAACAGATCCCAAAATACACGATGCCAAACAGAACTGTGCCCGCAAGCGCTGCGGCGAGCGATGGGATGGTCCACGCCACCTTCAACCCGCGTAGGTAGGCCGAGAACGTGGTTCGCTCCACCTCGTTCGCCACCGGGGGCAAAGACAGGTACAGGCAGCACGCACTGGCGACAAACCCGAGCGCATACACGCCAAAGACCGCCTGCCACTGCCACGCATCGAGGACGCCGCCGAGAAACGGGACGAGGGCGTCAGCCACGGCGAGGGTTGCCGCCAATCCAGCTAACGCGGATCTCCGGGCAGATCCCGCTGTAAACATGTCGCCAATCGCGCTGTCCACCATGGGCAGGATGCCGGCGCTGCCCATCCCCATCAGCGCGCGCCCCACCAAAATCAGCGGCAGCGAATGGGTGACGAGCGGCACAAGGCCACCGATGGCAAAGAGCGCGAGGCCTGCCACGAGAATCGCTTTTCGGCCAACGTGATCGGACAGGATGCCCAACATCGGGGTCGTGACCACGTATGCGATGGAGTAGGTCGTGACCAGCATGCCGATAAAGGATACGTCGGTATTCAGGTGCCGGGCCAAGTCCCGCGTTGCAGGAAACAGGATGGAATTCGGGAGCATGGCTACCGTCGCAGAAAACAAAAGAATTGCAAGGGTGTATGTCTGTCTCACTCCAGCCAAATGAACGCTGGCCCGCTGTAGTCTGACACTGGCTTATACTGCGGGCCGCCGACCTCCTTTCTATCTTTCGCAGTCCACCGGCACACCTCGCATAAAGTTGGCAGGTGCATTTCCGCTATCTCAGACGAGGTGTCACAAGCTTTTGACCATGCCGCCGTCTACGAGCAGCGATTGCCCCGTGATGTAGCCGTTCGCGGCAGAGCCAAGAAAGACCGCAATGGCGGCAAATTCATCCGGATCGCCGTAGCGTCCGAGCGGAATTTGTGCTTTTCGCATTTGTTCCACTTCTGGGATGCTCACGCCCAACCGTTCGGCGGCGCTTCTGTCCAGTTCGGCCACGCGGGCCGTCGCGATGCGCCCCGGGCCGAGGGTGTTGACGAGAATGTTGTCCTTCGCCAGTTCAATCGCCAGAGATTTAGATAGCCCGGCGACGGCAGCGCGGAACGTGTTCGAGAGAATCAAGTTTTCAATGGGCTGCTTAATCGACGAGGACGCAAAATTCACAACCCGCCCCCACTGTTGCTTGCGCATATGTGGGAGGGCCAAGCGAACCGACCGGACCACACTCAAGAGAGACAGTTGATACGCGGCGTCCCACTGTTCCATGGTTACGCTATCAAAACTGCCTTCCGCCGGTCCGCCGGCGTTGTTGATGAGCACATCCACTCCGCCAAAGACCCGTTCCGTTTCCGCAAACAGATTCTCCAAATCCTGTTGCGAGGCGACGTCGGCGACACAGAATGCAACGTTGGCATTGCCCGTCTCGCGGCGAATCTCATCGGCCGCCTTGGCGATAGCCTGTTCGTTGCGGCTTGCAATCATCACGTTGGCACCTTCCGCAGCGAACCGCTTCGCTGTTGCAAAACCTAGTCCCCGGCTGGCGGCCGTGACCAATACCGTTTTGTTCTGAAGTCCCAAGTCCATCTGCAATTCTCCTCCTTCTCTGCGCAATTTGAGTTGGAACGTGAGCCGCGACTCGAAGCTGCGCAGCCCTGTGGTCGGGCTTGTCGCGTCAAAAAATTGGAACCAATCGAAGCATGGGTCATCCAGTAGTATCCTTGGCGTCATCATACAACAAAAAGACACCGCTGAGGGTGCCTTTGTTCAAACATCATTTGAATTGGCGGAGTCAACGTCGTTCTGCACTCGTTCAAGCTGGTGCGGAATGTCGGGAGCAACGCCGCCTTCGGATTGCATTCGCTCAATCCCGTCGAAAACCGATTCCCACCCGTTGGAGTCGTGAACCGCCGTGGTTTCTTCGTCCACACGCTCGTGTCCAGGCTTGCGAGTCGTCATGTTTACCCCTCCCACCAATACCATTCCCGTCTCATCCGGTTCCATGCACCAGGGAACACTTGGCATTGGTGCTGCGGAACGAATAAATAAGAGGGAGTCCGAAGACTCCCTGGGGCGTGAAACTACATATCGTCTAGCTGTTCGAACGACGTCCCAAGTGTGGCACATTCGCCCGATGAATCTGCTTCCACGGAATCGGCACAACGACCGCATCGCGAAACTGTCGATCATGCCGCCCTACGATGGCATCGTACCGGTCATTCTCCAAATACGCACCGAAGAACGTCAAGGCGTCGTTGTGGTTTTCCGTATGCTGATTTGACATGTAAGCCACCCCCGACTATGGTTTTCCCTGTCCGAGGGTGTTTCATGCTGGCCCAATGCGACTCACAAATTCATTACAGCGACACGCGTTCGCGCAACCACTCGTTCAGCTGCGAAATCGCCACACGCGTCTGTTCCATGGTGTCGCG
>CAZYAH010000049.1:0-9109 GCA_964645595.1 uncultured Alicyclobacillaceae bacterium
AGTCGGCGTAGAACGCCGCTTTTTCCATGGCGTTCGCTTCGAAGCTGACATTTTGCTCAGGGCAATCGGGTAGAGACTCTGGCAACGGCCGGACCTCGACATCCAGACCCTCCAGGAGTTGTTTGAATTCGTCAACTTTGTGGGCGTTTTTTGTCGCTATGTACAGCACTTGCACGAATGACCAACCTCGTCGTTCTACTGGCAGTTTATCTCACATAGTACCACAACACGCGGGACAAACCTAGCAAAAATCAAAGGCGGCTTAAATTCGAACCGCCGGCATCCCGAGTTTGACTTTAATCACCTCGGCGTCGTCGGCAGTGAGATTCATCCACTCGCGCAACGCAATCGCCATTCGGGCGCCGTCTCCGGACGTGTAGAATCGGTCCTTCGGCGGCGCGGCCGCTGCAGTTTGAAGCCCGCGCTCCTCGAGAATTCTGCGGACTTCCTGGGCTGTTTCGTACGCGGACGAAATCAGGCGGACATGCGGCCCGACAACCTCCTGAATGACTGACTGCAAATGCGGGTAGTGGGTGCACCCGAGGATCAAAGTGTCAATGTCGCTCTTACAGAGCGGTTCGAGCCGATCCGCTACCACCCGCCGCACTTTATCCCCCGACGTTTCCCCGCGCTCCACGAGCGGCACAAACTCCGGGCAGGCGAGGCTGATAACAACCGATTCCGCCGCAAGGCGCTGTATGGCTGCCGCATAGACGCCACTCTGAATCGTCACTGTAGTGCCGATTACGCCGATGCGCCTTTGACGAGTCGCCTTCACTGCCGCTCTGGCGCCGGGTTGCACCACGCCGATCACGGGAACGGCGTACCGCTTCTGCAGTGTCGGGAGCGCCGCGGCAGTCGCTGTGTTGCACGCGACCACCAGCAGTTTAACGCCTTGTTGCGTCAGAAAGTCACAAACTTCAATCGAGTAATCCAAAACCTGCGCGGGCGTCTTGTCGCCGTAGGGGCACCGCGCCGTATCCCCAAAATAAAAAATCTGCTCACGGGGCAGTTGTGCCTTGAGGGCAGACGCCACCGTCAAGCCGCCAACCCCCGAATCAAAAACGCCAATTGGTAACTCATTCGACACCTGTTTCTACGCTCCTCGGAGACTGCTCAAAGTTGTTCTTCCATTCGTATGAACAATGGCGCAGGATTGCGAAAAAGCAAACGCTGTGCGGATTCCGCACAGCACGTTATTCACCGGCCATTTTATCGTTCAGAACTTGCAGTACCCGTAATATATGAGAACGCTCCACCGTATCGAGAGATTGCAGAATACTTGCGAGGTACGCTCGTCTTGCATCGAGCACTTCCTCAATCAGCTGAGCGCCTTTATCCTGTAAACGCACTCGAACGACTCGCCGATCTACCGTGTCCCGCTCGCGCACGACAAAACCGGCTCGCTCCAATCGGTCCACCAGATCCGTCGTCGTGCTGTACGCCAGATACAGCTGATTGCTCAACTCCCCGATGGTCAAAACGCCCGTTCGACTGAGAATCAATAGAGCGTCAAACTGAGGGGGAGTAATGTTGTACTGCTCCAGCATCGTCCGCCCCTTCCGGCGAACGACACCCGCAATCTGGCGCAAGTATTGCTCAATCTCTACCACGTGTTCTGGAAACGTCTTGTCCACGGGTGCACCTCAATCCTGCGAGCATTCGAAGGCATTGTAACACTCTCCGATTGCACCGTCAACGAAGAGAACCCCTACACGATGAATCTGTAGGGGTCAATTCGTCAAATGCTGATTTCGCCCAGGCGCACAAGTTCTACAACTGCCTGGGAGCGGCCCTTTACATTCAACTTCTTCATAACGTTGGAAATGTGGTTCCGCACAGTCTTCTCGCTGACAAACAGTTGAGCTGCAATTTCCTTTGTGGTCTTGTCTTGGACGAGCAGTTCAAATACTTCACGCTCACGGTTGGTGAGTAGCGACTTTCCCCGCATGTCATTGTCGGAAGACATTTTTTGATCCCTCCTTGTCGGTCGGACTACAAGAATGGGATACAGTCAGGGTATAGTATGTTGGCGTGAATTCCCGTGTGCGGAATTGCAGAAACATGGGCGAACTGCGGTGAGACCAGGTAGCCGTATAGAGGACAACTGTCCTCACTGATGTCTCACCATATAAATAGCGAACCCCTCCTCGCGGGGTTCGCCACCATGGATAAATCCGATATTTGGGTAATCCGTCACTTCGCCCGGCAAGCGTCCTGAAAACCGACGGTTTTGTGCGTTCCGTCGCAGAACGGCTTGTTTTGGGAGTGGCCGCACCGACAAAGGGAAAATGTCGGCTTGGTCTCAAACTCGTTTCCTTCGGCGTCCAGCAATTTAACAGGGCCGGAGACCCGAAGGGAGCCGTTGTCGCGTACTTGAATGATGACCTCAGACGCGTTTGTAACATGATCCATCGTACTTGCCACCTCTTTCGCGCGTTTGACCATATCATGACACGGGTATCTGTCGGTCGCAACACGAGGGCGGCAAAAGTATCTATTTGTTCAGCGCTGATCCCGTTGTAATGAGATTGGCAAGCTGTTCTTTGAGAATGGACTGTTCGTCCGGGGTCAGCTCCGCCATCACTTCGCTGTACATCCGCTGCAACAGTTGCACGTCTTCGCCATCAAACGCCTGTCGTCCCGAAAAGTGTTCGGCAATCCAACGTTGGTCGGCGTCGGTCAGATGGCGGCGCAGGACGTTTACGACAGCGTCGCTGCGAACTTGTGGATTGCTGTCTGCCGCAGCGTTGACCAACGTCTTCCATTCCTCCGCGGAAATCGACTGGAGCAGGCGCACGACGATGTCCTGGAGGCGCGCAATGTCCTGCTGATTCCAGGATCCAGCGCCGGACGGTTGGGATGCGTCCCCAGTGGATTGGAGCTCGGTCGCCCGCACTGCATTTGGCGATGAAGTTTTCGGTTCCGCCTGCGCGGCGGGTTTTGCGTCTTGAATATCTCGCCCGAAGACTGCCTTGACTCCCCGTTGAATCCACTGGTCCAACGGCGAACCCTGCTTGGTGGACGCGTCGTGCAGTACTGTCATCGTCGCCAAAACAGTCATTACGGACAAGGCAACGATGAGACCAAACTCAACCGACTTTTTCATCTGGCACCCTCACTTTCCGCGTGGTACCAGTATCGGCATAGAACTGGGGAGATAAACCAAATGAGATGAACACGGGGCTGCCCCCGCCAGCTCAAATCACAAAAGCTGTTGGGACAGCCCCTTTGCACACCATTTATCGAAATCGCTCTCGGGTACGATTATTTCTTCAGCCACGAACTGATGGCGTACGCGTTCACCTGACGGTTCATCGCAGCAATCGACGTGGTCAGCGGGATTCCTTTCGGACAAACTTGCACGCAGTTTTGTGCGTTGCCGCATTCGTGAATGCCGCCTTCGCCCATCAGCGCCTCGAGGCGCTCTTCCCGATGCATTTTCCCTGTCGGGTGCTCATTGAACAGACGCGCCTGAGAAATGGCGAACGGCCCGATAAAGGACGAGCGTTCGTTGACGTTCGGACATGCCTCCACACAGGCGCCGCACGTGAAGCAGCGCGACAGTTCGTACGCCCACTGGCGGTCCTTTTCCGGCATGCGCGGGCCTGGTCCGAGGTCATACGTCCCGTCAATCGGGATCCACGCCTTCACTTTCTTCAACGCCTCAAACATACGGCTTCGGTCAACCACGAGGTCGCGCACCACCGGGAACGTGCGCGCTGGTTTCAACCGGATTGGCTGTTCCAGTTGGTCTACGAGGGCCGTACACGCCTGGCGCGGCTTGCCGTTGATGACCATCATGCACGCGCCGCAAATCTCCTCGAGGCAATTGGATTCCCAAGCCACCGGCGCGACCTTGTTCCCGTACTTGTCCACCGGATTGCGCTGAATCGCCATGAGGCACGCGATGACGTTCATGCCGGGCGTGTAGTCCACTTCAAACTCTTGCGTATACGGAGCGGAGTTTGGGTTGTCCTGCCGTTCAATGATCAAATGTACCGTCTTGCGAGACGTTGCCGTCGCATTGGCCATCTTAGGCATCCCCTTTTTTTCCATAATTACGTTCGCGCGGAGGAATCAGCGAGATATCGACGTCTTCGTACGTAATTTCAGGTCCATCCGGGGTCCACCGGGCTTTGGTCGTCTTCAGGAAGTTTTCATCGTCCCGTTTCGGGAACTCCGGCTTATAGTGCGCACCGCGGCTCTCGTTCCGCAGCAGGGCGCCGATGGTAATGACGCGAGCCAGTTCCAGCATGTTCCACAGGTGGCGCGTGAACTGCGCAGTCTGGTTCTGCCAGCGGGACTTGTCGGCGAGCCCGATGTTCTTGTAGCGCTCCATCAGTTCCTGAATCTTTTCGTCCGTCTTCTTCAGCCGGTCGTTGTACCGCACCACCGTCACGTTGTCGGTCATGACCTTGCCGAGTTCGCGGTGCAGCTGATACGGATTTTCGTTACCATCCATCCGCAGGATGGCTTCGAACTTCTCTTCCTCTTTCCGTCGGTACTGGTCAAACAGCGTATCCGGCAAGTCGTTCGCAGACTTCTTCAGTCCCTTCGCCCACTTCACCGCATTCGGGCCGGCAACCATACCGCCGTAGATGCAGGACAACAGGGAGTTTGCGCCCAGGCGGTTGGCGCCGTGGTATTGGTAGTCCGCCTCGCCAGCGGCGAACAGACCCGGAATGTTGGTCATCTGATCGAAGTCGACCCACATTCCTCCCATGCTGTAGTGGACAGCCGGGAAAATGCGCATCGGCACCTTGCGCGGGTCTTCGCCGACAAACTTCTCGTAGATCTCGAGGATGTTGCCGAGCTTTACATTCAGCACGTCGGCCGGGATGTGCGACAGGTCCAGGTAAACCTGGTTCTCGCCGTTCACGCCGAGGCCAAGGTCGACGCACACGTGGAAAATCTCGCGCGTCGCGATGTCGCGCGGCACAAGGTTGCCGTATTCCGGATACTTCTCTTCGAGGAAGTACCACGGTTTCCCATCTTTGTACGTCCAGACTCGTCCGCCTTCCCCGCGGGCCGACTCCGACATCAGGCGCAGTTTGTCGTCCCCTGGGATGGCGGTCGGGTGAACCTGGATAAATTCTCCGTTCGCGTAGTAGACGCCCTGCTGATAAAGGCTGGACGCGGCCGATCCGGTGTTGATCATCGAGTTCGTGCTCTTGCCGAAGATCATGCCGACACCGCCGGTGCACATGACCACGGCGTCCGCCCGAAACACGCGAATCTCCATGCTCCGCAGATCCTGGGCGACAATCCCGCGGCAGATTCCCTCGTCATCGATGACGGCGCACAAGAAGTCCCAGCCTTCGTACTTCTGAACAAGGCCAGCGACCTCGTGGCGCCGAACCTGCTCGTCCAACGCGTAAAGGAGTTGCTGTCCGGTCGAAGCGCCCGCGAACGCGGTGCGGTGGTGCTTCGTGCCGCCAAATCGCCGGAAGTCCAGCAGTCCTTCCGGAGTCCGGTTAAACATGACGCCCATGCGGTCCAGCAAATGGATGATGCCGGGCGCGGCTTCGCACATGCCGAGAACGGGCTTCTGGTTCGCGAGAAAGTCGCCGCCGTAAATTGTGTCGTCAAAGTGCAGCCACGGCGAATCTCCTTCGCCTTTCGTGTTGACTGCTCCGTTGATACCGCCCTGTGCACAGACGGAATGGGAGCGTTTTACTGGAACCAGTGAAAACAAATCGACCGGCACGCCGGCTTCGGCAATTTTAATGGTCGTCATCAAGCCGGCGAGTCCGCCGCCGACTACGATAATTCGTTGACCGCTCATCTTTGTACCCTCCTGCGTCGTCGTTGGCATGGCTTGCCACAAAGAGGTCAGGTGCTGTGGACCGTTATGCAGTGTGCGTGAACGCCAGCAGCGCCGACACACCGATTCCGGCCAGGACGACAAACACTAACATCGATACGTACGCGGTGACGCGCTGGGCGCGCTGACCAACCGTAATCCCCCAGTGGATGCAGAACGACCACAAGCCGTTGGCGAAGTGGAATGTCGCAGCCACGATGCCAATCACCATGAACCAGAAATACAGCGGGTTGGAAACCAGGTGGTGGACCATGTCAAAAGTCGGGGCTTGTCCGGAGAACCGCGTCGTCCAGGTGTGATAAATGATGAAGACAAACGTGATGATACCGGTAATTCGCTGCAATACAAACATCACGTTGCGGCGCCAGGAAAACTGGCCTGCGTTGTATCCGGATACAAACGCGACGTAGAGGCCAAACACTCCGTGGTAGACAAGAGGAAGGAAGATGAACAGAAACTCGACAACGGGCAAGAAAGGAATCTCGTGGATGGCGGCGACAGCATTGTTGAACGACTCTGGGCCATTCGTCGCCGTCGCATTGGTGAACAGGTGCTCCAAGAGGAACAGGCCGACCGGGATGACCCCAGAAAGTGTGTGTAACCTGCGCAGCATGAATTCTGTGTGTGGTTTCGCTTGTGCCACGCGTCTGCCTCCCTTCAAAAGTCCCGCCAGGCGATACATTGAGGCGAATACATACGTAACGGCAGTCTTGACGACTGCCTGCCAGGTTGGGATTGTTAAACCATAGTAAATTGTACTGGTTGGGACAAACAGCGTCAAGAAACGACACCGGGTCTTGTCAAGTCCCGCCCAAATGCTCCTGAATAGCCACTGCGACCCGCTCCGGGATGCCAATGGCGCGCAGATCCTCCAGGCTTGCCTGGCGAATCGCCGTCAACGAACCGAAGTGCCGCAACAACGCCTTGCGCCGCTCGGGGCCGACACCCGGGACCTCGTCCAGCAGCGAAGAAAGTCCGGTCTTCTTGCGAACAGCCCGGTGAAAGGTGACAGCGAACCGGTGCACCTCGTCCTGGATTCGCTCGAGCAGGTAAAAAGCCTGGGAGTGCCGATCTATCGGAACGGGTTGATCTTCATCCCGGAAGAACAGTTGGTGCGTCCGGTGCCTGTCATCCTTGGCCAGGCTGCACACCGGGACGTCGAGGTCGAGCTCGTTCTCGAGGACGTCCAGCGCTGCGGCCAACTGGCCCTTGCCGCCGTCAATCACAATCAGGTCCGGCAGCGGCAGTTTCTCTTTGAGGACCCGGGTGTACCGGCGGCGAATCACTTCCCGCATGGATTCGTAGTCGTCCGGACCGCGTACAGTCCGAATCTTGTACTTACGGTAATCCGACTTTGCTGGTTTTCCGTCGATGAACGTCACCATCGCCGCCACGGCGTCCGCCCCTTGCAGATTCGAGTTGTCGAACGCCTCGATGCGGTGCGGCGTCGGTATGCCAAGCGTCTCACCTAGCTCAATGACAGCGCCGAGCGTCCGGTCCATATCCCGCTCCATCAGGCGAATCCGCTCCTCGAGCGCGAGCTTCGCGTTTTCACAAGCGAGATCGACCAACTGGCGCTTCATTCCTCGCTTCGGGTGCAGGCATCTGGCCTGCAGCCACTCCTGCAGCGCGTCGCTGCTCACACCCTGCGGCAGCAGGATCTCCCGCGGGACTTCCGCGTTCTCGTAGTAAAACTGGGCGACGTAAGACATGAAGTCTTCTTCAGCATCACCGTAGTGGGGCATGATATTCACGGATCTTTCAATGAGCTTACCGGATCGTACGTAGAACACCTGAACGCACAGGAGTCCGCGGTCTGCGAAGTAGCCGAAGACGTCCCGGTCGACGAGATCCGTCACGGTGACCTTTTGCTCCTGCATCACCCGCTCGATGTGCAGGATGAGGTCGCGCAGTTCCTTGGCGCGCTCAAAGTTCAGCCGTTCCGCTTCGCGTTCCATCCGCTCGCGCAGTTCCTGCTGAACCTGCTTGTGGCCGCCGTTCAGGAACGAGGCAATCTCCTTGGTGAGTGCTTCGTACGTCTCCTCCGCCACGTGAAACTCGCACGGCGCGAGGCACTGGCCAATGTGGTAGTACAGGCAAACTTTCTTCTTTAGATTTTTGCACTTGCGCAGAGGATACAGCCGCTCGAGCAACTTTTTCGTCTCGTTCGCCGACGTGGCGTTCGGGTACGGGCCGAAGTACTTCGCCTTGTCTTTCTTCACTCGCCGCACAATCTCCAGGCGGGGATGGCGTTCATTCGTAATCTTGATGTACGGGTACGCCTTGTCGTCGCGCAACATGATGTTGTACTGCGGAGAGTACTGCTTAATCAGGTTGCACTCAAGCACCAGAGCTTCGGCCACGGTGTCCGTGACAATGTATTCGAAATCGTGGATTTGGCTGACCAAAAGCTGAGTCTTGCCGTCGTGCGATCCGGTGAAGTAAGACCGCACGCGGTTTTTCAGCACCTTTGCCTTCCCCACGTAGATGACTCGCCCCGATTGGTCCTTCATGAGGTACACTCCCGGCAGCGCCGGCAAAAGCGACAGCTTGTCGCGGATGATCTGATTCATTTGGGTTCACCTCCCGCCCGAGGAACACCTTCGATAAATCCCTGTGGTCAACGGAGAGCGCCGACCACAAGCTGTGTCGTATTCTGCGTATCCTGCACCCAGGCCACGTACTCGTTGGATGCGGTAAAAAACTTTACGGGATCAGACAGCGACGTTGCAGGCGTCTGGCTGACCTCGCTGTCCACAGCCAGCGGCGACATCAGCACCTGCATGCTGTCTGGCTTCGAATCTGCGGGCGTTGTCTCCACCCACCACATCGTACCACTGGTCCCTTTCACCGCCCAGTGCGGTTGTCCGTCCACGGGCGGCCCGACGTAGCGCGACAACTGACCGTCCCAAGACAGCGCGTACCAGGTGGAGTTGTTGTCCACCCGCTCCGGCGGCTGTCCCTGGACGCCTTGAAAGATCAGTGTGTTGCCGGTGATCACCGGTCTTAGCATCAGCCCAAACGGCGCCGGGATGTGCTTGGGCTCCCCAAGAGCCTTCAGAGGCACAGTCCCGTTGAGCGTGTAAACGTCAATCGGCAAACTCAGCGCCGCGTGGGCACCTCCTTCCCCTTCGCCGCTGTCCACGACAGACTGAACGACCACTTTGCCGCTTCCGACCGTCACGACCGTGGCTTCCTGGGGCGTTTTCGCGTCAAACACTTTGACCAGCCCAGATTTTCCCGTGGGCAGGTAGACTGTATAGAGCTGCGTGATGGACTCGG
>CAZYAH010000049.1:9209-10414 GCA_964645595.1 uncultured Alicyclobacillaceae bacterium
GTACACAGCGTCTTTCGTCAACACCAGGTGATCCAGCGCAAGATTGCGGATATCTTGCGGGAGCGCAAACTGGGCCAAGACCGAGCCCTGGAAGTTCCCGAGTGGTTTGGGCAGGGAAGTCGCCTGCGGCCGGGGTGGGCTCACCACGACGGCAGACGGCTCGGGGTCGTTCTTTGCCACCCCAAACACCAGTGCACCAGCCGAGAATGCCGCTAGCGAAGCCATCCCGTACTTCAACCACCTCGGCCCCTGATGCCGTCGTTCGGCGTGAAGCGCAGCCAAGGCAGCGTACAAGACCTTGCGGCTGCGAACCTGCACGGCGGCGGGCACACAAGTCTGACTGCGAAACTCCCGGACGCGCTCGCGCAGTTTCTCCCAGTTGGACACCGCTTGTGCATAATTTACAAACTGAGGCCACAGCATCTGAGTCGCTGCGTCCAGCTGTCGCAGAATGTGCCTCTTCGGGCGGAGCAGAATTTGCGACAAGTGATTGAGGTCCCCGTCGCCAAAGAGATAGCAAAAAGCCACCACTTTGGTCCACCCCGCCAATCGCCCGACGCCCTCGGTTACTTCCTGCAACAAAGAGGACGCGGACTGGAGCCGTTCTGCTTGGGTGGAATCCAGCGCTTCCCGCTCATCCACATCCACCCTGTCCGGTTCGCCGGCGGACGCAGCTGCGCACTGCATCACCGTCTGGTAAAGCAACGCATCGTAGACTGCCGGAAACCGGCGAATCACGGAAAAGTTCCGAAGCGCCCACGTGAACACCTGTTCATAGATTGTCACCGGCGGCGCCTCTGTGCCCATGTATAGTTGCACAAGCGCCCACAAATCGGGCCCGAATTCGTCAAGCCAAGACTCTACCATCCGAAAACGCGATTCATCGCGTCGACTCGCTCTTCCCAAAACGGTCCCTCCGTCCGGAACGAGATTCTGCCCATATCTTGCAAGCCCGCACTACCTACACTGCTATCTTCCATCTTAGAGAACAGTGGGTTGCAAGAAAACCCCAAAAACGAACCAGCCGTTCGTTTCCCGGCACGAGTTCTGTGGCGCCCCGCGACGCGCCGCGAAAAAAAATAACTCCCTTTGCGCCGACATCGCCATCGCAAAGGGAGTCTGTTTGTTTGGTGGGTCATGAAGGACTCGAACCTTCAACCTGCCGATTAAGAGTCGGATGCTCTACCAATTGAGCTAATGACCCG
>CAZYAH010000050.1:0-10347 GCA_964645595.1 uncultured Alicyclobacillaceae bacterium
ACGGAGAAACTGGCGGCGTAAACACCAACCCGATCCGCCTTAGCCAAGCCGCCAAACTGTCTCGGGAAACGGACCCACCTATATGAACGGACATTCCGTCTACGCCATTCTTCTCCGACTAGGCACTTCTGCGCGCGGCCTCTCGCTCCATGTAGTGGGCTGGGCTGCGTGTCTCGTGCTAGTTGGATATGGAATGATTGATTTTGAAAAACCTCTGGGACTGAAAGGTGACCACTCCTTTCTCCTGAATTTCGCAAAATCCTACATTCAAGGCTATGGGTTCCGCTTCAATCCGAGTCTTGGGTTTCCAGGAATTCAGGACAATTTGTATTTTCCCGGGTTCGATTTCAGCTACAAAGTTGTCCTGTGGATCGTCGCGCGTTTTTCTCAAAATCCCTTTCGTGTGGTGCACATTTTTTACGTCGTCTCTATCATGGGAATGTTCAGCTTCAGTTATTGGGCTCTTCGGCAACTTGGTATCCGCGATTGGATTGCGACCGTTGCCGCCCTGGTGTATGTCGTCTCGCCCTATCTTGCGTTACGTGCTGCGGCGCATGATTTTCTGGCACTCTACTACGGCGTGCCCCTCGGAGGGATGCTGGCCCTGTTGGCTGGGTCGATGCCGCCCGAAATGTCGACCGGAAAATTTCTTCGCCAGCCATTCGTGCTTGTAAGTATTGCTGTTGCCGGAAGCTCCGGGCTGTACTACGCCTTCTTTACAGCGCTGTTTACTCTTTTCACGACCGGCGCCGTCTCCATTGCTCGATGGCGCCTGCGTCCGTTGCTTGCCGGCTGCAGCATTGCGCTGTCGGTTTTCTTGATCGTCATTCTCGTCGGTTTCGGCTTTGGCCTGCGCGATGTGGTCACAGGCGCGGTGCAACTTCCCAAACGGCTTCCCGTGGAGCAGTTTATGTACGGGCTTCAGCTTGCCGAATCCCTGCATGTGTTTGCAGAGATTCCATGGCTGCAGGGGGGATTTGAATACTATAAGAGTGTTCTTCCAATGCTGTCGGGGGCGAATGGGCTGTTCGAATGGCCCGGTATCCTGCTGACTCTTGTCATCTTGGCATCTCCTCTCATTTTGCTCATTGCCGGCTCAATTCCCAAAAAGGACTATTGGAATAACCGGGTGACCCTCGTCTTTCTCAGCTCGGCTTGCATTGTCTTCGGGATGTTGTTCGCCTTCCGAGGAGGTTTGGGGTTCTTGTTTAATGTCTTATTCACGGCGGCTATCAGAGCGCCCGCGAGGATAATCCCCTTTCTCAGCTTCTTTGCGCTGGTGATCGTATGTGTCGCGATTGGACTCGCGAGCACGTCGTCGCGATCGTGGATGCGTGTCGGAATTTCGACAGCGCTGGTACTTGCGCTCTTGGCAGCCATGCTACCGGCGACCTTTTCGCTTGCCGTCATCCAGCAGCGCACGCTTGCGGATGCAGGATTGAACGCAAGATGGAAAAGCGTCACGACATTGTTGAGGCACAAGGATGCGATTCACGCTCGCGCCGTCCTCCAACTGCCAGTCATGCCTTGGCCGGAAGTCGGCCCACAGCGGGCCTTCGATGCTTATGAGCATCTACTTCCCTTTATTCTGGACCATCGGAGCAGCGCCACTCGGTGGAGCTATGGACTCAATCAATCGCAATCGCTCTATCGGCAGGTTCTCGCCGCGCTGTTGCCCAGTCATCCCGACGGCTTGCCGGGTCGAGCGGTCGAACTTGGATTCGACGCCCTTTTGATCGAGAAAAGGGGCTACGACGACGCCGAGCTGCGAATAATGGCGGACAAAGTCGAAGCCGCGGTCGGGTTTGCATGCAAACTTCAGGAAGACCAGTATCGAATCTTTTTCGCACTCAGGACAGACGAGCAAGGGCGGCCGTGCCGTGCACAGCAGATCCAGCCGCAGACCAGCATCCAAATCGAATTTGGAGCTGGCAAATCGGGCATGGGCATGCTAATTGAGGGCTGGCTAGGTCCCGAGGCAGATTATGTGTGGGGCGAGCGCCATGCAACATTGATGATCCCTTTGCCGTCAGCCGGGATCGGGCATACCAAAACTTCCCTCATATTGGATATCTATGTATTCAAGGGAAATCCAGGTCTTAGCAATTCGGTTACGGTGTTCGTGAACGGTGAACGTGTTGGCGAGGTGGTGTCGTCGCGTGGGGAAAGCCCGGCCTACCGCCGGATCGTGTTCGACGTTCCTGCGAAGCTCATTGAAAGCGGTACCACGGCCAAGATCACTTTCGAGACGTCGAACCCGATGCGACCTTCAGACCACGGGGCAAAGGGCGACAGCCGGCTCCTCGGCTTTGCCCTTCGCAGCGTTTCTCTTGTTCGATGAGCGCAATGCAGACTCGGGCCGTCCGCATGCCCATGTCGCGGGCTAATGTATGAATCGTAAAGACACAATTCGATTTGAAACTGGGATCTCGATCGCACTTGTTGTCGCCGTGATCGCGATACTGCTGTTTCCTTACGCAACGAACGGACTTTGGTTCGACGATGCGTTGAACAGTCAGACGTGGGGCATGCTCAGACGGTTTGACACTAACGTGTGGGATTTCTCCATGCGCGTTTCGAAAGCGTGGCTTTTCAGCGCCGGGCGATTTTTGTTCGGCTGGCCGGCGATTTACGGTTTCTTTTACGCAGTCAAGGAGCCAAGCCTGATTCGGCTCGCTGACATCGCTTTCGTAGTGATTCATCTGGGTTTTGTCATTTATCTCCTGAGACAGGTTCGTATCTCGTGGTCGACTGTTGGCGTCTTCCTGCTGTTTCTGGTTTCGCTATTCCAGATTCGATACAGCGATGATCCGATTGCTGCGTACGCAACCTTTTGTCAGGTGCTCGGCATAGCGATCACGTTCGCGCTCATCCTGCTGGTTAGATGGCATGAGACGGGCTCCAACGGGTATTTGATCGCATCGGTTGTCGTGATTATGTGTTCTCTGTTGTGTTATGAACTGAATGTAATATATGTTCCGATCTGCATTGCTGCAATCGTCATCTCGAAGCATCCTAACCGTGTGCGCAATTTGGCAATCGTGCTTGTCCCCTTCGCCCTGTTCGTGGCCAGTGCTCTGTATCTAAAACATGTCGTGCCTCGGCCTTATCCGGGTTCGACATTCGGAACACTGGAGGCAATTCCCGGCGGCTATATCAAGCAGCTTGTCGCCACGTTACCCGGAAGCTTTTATTTCTTGCGCGCGCGCCCGGACTATCCTGTTTCTGTTTTGATTACGGCAACGCTCGGCAGCACAGTGGCTTGGATGCTCGGGGCGTTGGCGCTCGCAGCCTATGTCTTAGTTGCGAAGCGGCAAGGCGATGTGCCGAGCGGGGTGTCGCGTGGGATAGTCGCGACATCGGCAGCGTTTGTCCTGCTTCCGCCGATTTTGATCGCGATTTCGGCGAGGTATCAAACGCACGTTGGCTGGGGGGATGCCCATCTCCCCATCTACTACCAATACTTCGGATTGGCCTTTCTTGGCGCGGCCGCATCCGCACGGATCTTGCGCGGACACCGAACGGCCGCTTTAATCGCCATGGGATCAATCTTTGCGGTATACGTCGCATTGAATTGGATGGTCAACTTGCGTCAAGTTGCCTACCTCGATGCGGTGTTCGCGGAGCCCAGGGATTCGCTGGTTTTTGCCTTGAAGAAAGGATTGTTTGACTCGGTCCGGGACGGCGACGTCGTGGAGATCCGCAATCAGCCGATTTTTATAAACGGCAATCTCATCTATCAGACAATCGGTAAAAAAGTTTCAATCCCGGATGAAACGGCGACCCTCAGTTGGTTTGACTCGAGGCCGAAGCCGGGGCCATCGACGAATCACTACATACTCTTTCGTGATCCCGCGGCCGCGAACGCGTGGCGTTTGAGTGGCGAGAAGACGCCCGCGCACTAAAATAGCTTGAACGACGCGAAAGCCGCGGCCCGACCAACTCTGAACGTGGCCTGCTTCGAGTCGCTGCCCGGCATCAAGGCAGCTAAACCCGCAGGATGCGCTTTTTTAGGCATCCGCGGGTTCATTCATATTGATTCGCTCGCGCTCTACAACTAGCGGCCTTTTCATCACATGAGTAAGTATCGCACCTACATACTCACCCAAAAGTCCGATAAAAAACAGTTGTACAGATGCGAAAAAGAACATGCCGATCAAGATGGGTGCGGTACCTACGGAGAAATAGTCCCAGAAGAGGAGTTTGAGAATCAGGTACAGCACAGAGAGAGTCAAGCTCAGTCCGGATAAAATAAAACCCGCCATTGTGGCTATTCGCAAAGGTACTCGTGAATGCGACGTGATGCCCAGCATTGCGATGTCATACAGCGTATAAAAGTTGTTCTTGGTGATGCCGCGTTTCCGTCGCGGCTGGTTATACGCAATTTTCACCGGTTCGAAGCCAACTTCCGAGACGAGCCCTCGGAGATAGGGGTACGGATCATCTATTCGACGCAACTGCTCCAGCACTTTTCGGTCGTAAAGGCCGAATCCAGTAAAGTTTTGGATGAGCTTGACATCGGCAATGCGCGTGATCGTCCGGTAATACATCCTACGGATGGCGAACATGAGGCTCGACTCGTCCGCACTCGGCTTGACCCCCACGACGAGTTTGGCTCCCCCGAGCCAATGCTCCACAAATTTCTTCATGAGCTCGGGGGGATCTTGAAAGTCCGCGACCAGCAGGATGGCCGCATCGCCACGAGCCTGCAGCAGGCCGTAGTAAGGCGAACGGATGTGGCCGAAATTGCGCGCGTTGAGGATCACCTTCACGTTGCGGTCGGACGCAGCCATTGCCCGCAACAATGCCGGGGTGCGGTCCGAGGAGAAGTTGTCGATGAACAGGTGCTCGTAGGTCACGCCTTCGATGGTCGCAAAGACAGCGCGGGTCTGCCGATAGACCTCTTCGACGTTGTCTTCCTCGTTGTAGCAAGGGGTGACGACGGTGATGTGTTTCATGGGGCTGCGAAAACGAATCTGCGCTGGAGCGCGAAAGCGATCAGCGCCAATGGAAAGATGACCAAGGCGTTCGCCAGGTAAACGTTGAGACCGGCACGCAACAACAGCGCGACCGAGCCTACATTGAGCAGGTAGACCAACCCGTACACGGCCGCGAAACGACCGACCTGGGACAACGGTGCGCCGCCGAAGACCAGTCGCCCCGTACTTTGAAAGTTGAACGCCACGCCGAGAACCGTCGCCAACCCGATCGCCAACGGGAACGGCAGGTCCGCCCACACGAAAGCAGCGAACAGCGCATAGCCGACCACGGTATTCAAACCGCCGACCAGCAGGAAGCGCGACAGCTGCGAATTCAGCACTTCAAGACCCTTTCCATTTCGCGGCGAAAGGGACGACTCGTTCGCGCACCGCCGCCAGATCCAGTCCATGCTCGCGCATGGCGTGAGCATGGCTACCGCAGGTTGTGGAGAAGCGTTCACCGATACCGATGCGCAGCACAGGAAGGGGGGCGGCTTCGGCGATCGCCTCCAGCACGGCGGCACCGAGCCCTCCGGCGGCGGAGTGCTCCTCGAGCGTGACGAAGGCCTTGGCCTGCAGGGCCAGCGAACTCAGCTGCTCCGCATCAAGCGGCTTGATCCATGGCGCACTCCAGACGTACGCGTCGAGTTCATCGCCCAACGCGCAGGCCGTCTTGACCATTGAACCGGTGGCGATCAGAACGACCGGGTGGCGGCCAGCACGGACGCGAAGGAGGGAGCCGCGCTGTAGCTTGGGCAAAGACGCGTGCACCTCGCCCAGATCCGCCTTTCCCATGCGCAGATACACCGGTCCCTCCTGCCGCAGGGCCATCGACATGCAGGCGGTCAATTCATGGGCGTCGCACGGAGACATGATCTCGATGTGCGGCACCGCGCGAAGGCATGCAATGTCTTCAAAGCTCTGATGGCTCGTTCCCAGGGTGCTGTAAACCAGCCCAGCCCCATCGCCGGCGAAGATGACCGGCAGCTTCTCGTAGCAGACATCGATCTTGATCTGCTCCAGAACGCGTACCGGCACAAATGCGCTCAGCCCGTACACGATCGGCTTGAGGCCGGCCTTGGCCAGCCCGGCTGCCACGCCAACCATGTTTTGTTCGGCGACCCCTGCATTGATGTACTGGGTGGGGCAGCGCGTGCGAAATTCATCGAACAACGCGTAGCCGTGGTCTCCAGTCAACAGCATGACGCGCTCGTCGTTGGACGCGGCCTCTACCAAGGCGTTCGAAAAGGCGGCCCTCATGCCGATGCTCCTTCCAGTTCCCGCAAGGCTTGCGCATAGAGTTCAGGATTCAGACGCGAGTAGTGCCAGGTGTTGACGTTTTCCATGTACGAGACGCCCTTACCCTTGACCGTTTTGGCGACGAGCGCTTTGGGCCGGCCGTTCTTCCGGGCCTCCAACTCCTCGATGGCTGCCGAAATGGCATCCATGTCGTGCCCATCGACCGACAGCGCGTCGAAGTCGAACGCGGCGAATTTGGCGCGCAGGTCGCCGAGTTGCATCACCTCATCCGTCGTGCCCATGGCCTGGAAGCCGTTCACGTCCACGATGACCATCAGGTTGTCCAGCTTGGCGTGCCCGGCAAAAAGCATTGCCTCCCAGATCGCACCTTCGTTGATTTCACCGTCGCCGACCAATGCGTAGCATTTCTGGCCCGTCTTGCGGCGCGCGGCAGCCAATGCCAGGCCCGTGCCCACTGAAAGACCATGCCCCAGCGTGCCTGACGTCACCTCGCAACCCGGGATGTGCGCATCGGACAACCCCTTCAGGCGCGAACCGTCGTGGAAGTAGCTGTCGATGTCCTTCCGTTCGAGCCACCCGAGTTCGTACAGGCACGCGTACTGCGCCATTACGCCATGGCCCTTGCTCAGCACCAGATAGTCACGCAGAGGGTCGGCGGGGTTCTTTTCGTCATAGCGCAGGTGGCGACGGTAGAGGCACGACAGCAACTCAATGATCGAGAAGGCGCAACCCAGATGCACTGCGTTGCCCGCGTAGGCCATCTCGAGCACCGTTTTGCGCAGACCGGAGGGATCGAATTGAGGTTTCATGTTGAACAGTTAGAAGTGCGCCGGGTGTTTGCTCGCCAGGAAAGGGTTCGTCGGATTCCATTTTCTAGGTTCACCGCGTTGGTTAGTCCGAGTTCCTTGGATGCGCGCCGGATGTCAGGCACATACCGGGTTCCGGCAAGACCCGAAGTCGGCCGGCCGGCCACGCGCACCGGCACGCCGGTGTTTGCGAGCCGCGTCACCCTGGCGGCGAGGTCAGAAATCGTGACCGGCGCATCGCTGCCGATGTTGTAGGCGCGGCCTGGCGCGCCGAGCACGAGGGAAGTCAACAGCCAGCGCGCCATGTCGCTGCCGTATTGATAGGTTCGGACAGCGTCGCCAGTGCCCTCCACGACGATGCCCCTGCCGCATGCAGCCCGCTCGATGAACTGGGCCGTCGCTGCACCGCTCGCAGCGAGCAGATAGGGACCGGTGAAGGCGAAGCAACGCGCGATCACCACCTCGAACGGCCACGCTTGCGCTACGACGGCTTCGGCCAGACGCTTGGCCTCGATGTATTCGTTGACAACACCGGCATCGCTCCACGGGGACTCTTCCGCGAGCGGCCCAGAGCCGGCCTGGACCCCGTAGACTGCACCGGAGCTGATGTGCAGAAACCGCCGCGCGCCGCTCGCCTCCGCAAAGTTGCAGACCCGACGCGCGCCTTCCTCGGCCAGCCTGCGCAGATCCCCCCCACCTTGCTGCGGCGGCGCGACCGGCAGAGCGGCATGCACCACCGAAGAGAACTTCCCACGAGGAAATTCGAAGTCAACAACGTCGCCCTGTGCAAGCTCAACACCCGGAGCTTTCGCTAAATGCGCGCTAGCACGTGCGAACCTGTCCGGCTCACGCGTCAACACCGTCAATGCCAAGCCCAGTTCCAGCTCGCGATCGGCATGCAGCAAGCATTCCAGCAGCCACTTGCCGACAAAGCCGGTGCCTCCGGTGATGAACAACGATTGCTTGCGAAGCGTTCCCCACACGGCAGGCGCTGTTAGCCGGAGTACCTCGTCGAGGTCCTCTCTCGACACCGGAGGCAATATGTCAATCAAACCGCAATCCGAGATAGGTCTCGATGCATTCGACCACATAGTCCAGCATCGATGCGGATAGTCCAGGGTACACACCGACCCAGAACGTGTCATTCATGATGCGCTCCGTGTTCTTCAATTCGCCGACCACGCGATAGTTGCGGCCGATCATGTATGGCTGACGCAGCAGGTTGCCCGCGAACAAAAGACGCGTACCGACTTTCTGCTGGTCGAGATAGGTCAGCAGGTCAACGCGACGCGTATTCGCCTCTTCTCGCAGCGTGATCGGAAACCCGAACCATGAAGGGTCCGAGCTTGGCGTGGCCTCGGGCAGCTCCAGGAACTCTTCGCAACTGCGCAGGCGATCCTTTAGGTAAGCAAAGTTCCTCTTCCGTGCCTCGACAAATCCGTCAAGCCGGTCCAGTTGAGCCAACGCGCAAGCGGCTTGCATGTCCGTGATCTTCAGGTTGTAGCCGAGATGCGAATATGTGTACTTGTGGTCGTAGCCTTCGGGCAGGTCGCCAAGCTTCCAGCTGAAGCGCTTGCCGCAGGTGTTGTCCTTTCCGGGTGCACAGTAGCAGTCCCGTCCCCAGTCACGAATCGAGTCCGCGATCAGGCGCAACTCGTCGTTGTTCGTGAAGACGGCACCACCTTCGCCCATCGTGATGTGGTGTGCTGGATAAAAGCTCAGGGTGGCGATGTCGCCAAAGGTGCCGACAAGCTTTCCGTCATAGCGCGAGCCCAAGGCGTCGCAACAGTCTTCGACCAACCACAGGTTGTGCTTTTCGCATGCCGCCTTGACAACCTTCAGGTTGTATGGATTGCCCAAGGTGTGGGCCAGCATGATGGCCTTGGTGCGGGGTCCAATGGCCGCTTCGAGCTGTTCGGCATCAATGTTGTAGGTGGGAATGTGAACGTCCACGAACACCGGAACAGCGCCGTACTGAAGAATCGGATTGACCGTGGTCGGGAAACCGGCCGCCACGCCGATCACTTCATCACCGGGATGAATGGCTCGGTCGCCGAGTTTGGGCGACGTGAGGGTGGAGAACGCCACGAGATTCGCCGAGGAGCCCGAGTTGACGGTAAGCAGGTGCTTCACGCCCAAGTACGCCGAAAGGCGGCTCTCAAAGAGCGTGTTGAAGCGGCCGGTGGTGAGCCACGCGTCCAGCGAGGCATCAACCATCAGTTGCATCTCGGGCGTACCGACGACCTTGCCCGAAGGAGGAATGGTTGTCTGCCCAGGCACGAACGTAACTGGCGCGTTCGCCAACTCGCCGTACTCCGCAACCAGCGCCCGGATCTGTTTGCGGAGTTCGTTTTGTTTGAAAGAAACTTCAGTCATCTTGGGGAGTGCTTTCGTATTTGTCGATTTGTTCGAGAGTGAAGCGAGCCATGTCCTGCCCGTTGTGCCATGCACGTTGCCAGTCAACAATCGCGCCCAAACTCCGCTTGAGATTCCAGCGAGGGACCCAGCCCAAAGTCTGTCGGGCCTTCGAACAGTCAAGTTTGAGCCAATTGGCTTCGTGCGGCTGATCAGGGTGTGCCTCGGTATGCCAGCGAGCGTTTGCTCCCCAGCCACTGACCAGTCGATCCGCGATCCAGGAAACGGGTTGTGTATCTGCGTCGTTCGGCCCGAAGTTCCACGCCTGGCCCCAAGCGGGCCCCTCGAGGTACAGATTTTCGGCCAGCATCAGATAGCCCCGCGACGGTTCGAGCACGTGCTGCCACGGGCGCACCGATTGCGGATTGCGGATGTGTGCGCTTTCACCCGATCCGAAAGCGCGCAGCAAATCCGGCACGAGACGATCTTCCGACCAGTCCCCGCCGCCGATCACGTTGCCCGCGCGTGCTGTCGCAATCGCAACGCCATGATCCGCATGACGAGCCTCGTTGAAGAACGATGAACGGTATGAGGCCGTCACCAGCTCGGAGCATCCCTTGCTGTTGCTGTAAGGGTCATAGCCGCCCATCGGTTCATTTTCGCGATAGCCCCACTGCCACTCGCGGTTCTCGTAGCACTTGTCGCTTGTGACCACCACCACCGAACGCACGCTGTCACAGGCACGCACCGCTTCGAGCAGATGAACCGTGCCCATGACATTGGTGGCGTAGGTCTCGACGGGATCGGCGTACGAGCGCCGTACCAACGGCTGAGCCGCCAGATGAAACACTACATCGGGCGCGCACTCGCGGACGGCGGATCGCAGCCGCTCGAGGTCCCTGATGTCGGCCAGAACCGACCTCGCGCCGCTGCTTGGTGCTGCCAGC
>CAZYAH010000051.1:0-10328 GCA_964645595.1 uncultured Alicyclobacillaceae bacterium
CCCTTTGGCGGATTTTTAGCCCCGCCTTCAGGACCGGACGGTCGACTAGAATACTGCGCCACCCAAACACTGAAATTATTATAGCATACGATTTGGATACTGCGTAATGCAGGTCTCTGGAAACACCGGCACGAAGCGGTGCAAGTACCGTGCCATTCCGCACGCTACCTGGTTCGCTCCACGATGTAGCGGGCAATTGCCTCGAGCAACGGCGCTTCAATGGCAGCGGATCGCAACGCTGATAACCCTTCCTCGACCGCCTTCTCCGCCAATTCGCGAGTCTTCTCCAGGCCCACCAGGCGCGGATACGTCAATTTCTGATGCCGCTCGTCCGAGCCGACCGGTTTTCCGATGACCGATTCGTCCCCGGCGACGTCGAGCCAGTCATCCACCATCTGAAACGCCAGGCCAATCGACAGCCCGAACGTTTCCAGGGCGCGCTCCTCTGCCTCCGACAAATCGGCGAATAGGCCACCCAGCAGCACAGCCGCCTGGATCAGCTTGGCGGTTTTGTGCACGTGAATGAACCGCAACACGTCCAGGTCGCCGTCCGACTTTTCCGCGAGCATGTCGGCCTGCTGTCCGCCGACCATGCCGTAGGCTCCGGCCGCGTGCGCGAGGACGCGAATCATCCGTAACTGCCGCTGCGCCGGGATATCCATGGGCTCGGCCAGCAACTCGAACGCGTACGTCAACAGCGCGTCGCCTGCCAGGAGCGCGGTGGCGTCGCCGAACACCTTGTGGTTCGTCGGGCGGCCGCGGCGCAGGTCATCGTTGTCCATGATGGGAAGGTCGTCGTGGATGAGCGAGTACGAATGGATCAGCTCGAGCGCTGCGGCAGCAGGCAGCACCTTTGACGGCGCTACACCAAAAGTCTCCGCCGTTGCGATGCAGAGCACCGGTCGCAGGCGTTTGCCCGCTCCCAGCAAACTGTAGTTCATCGCTTTAAACAGCGTGTCCGGACGCGTCGTTTCAGAGAAGAGAGTCCCCAGGTAGTCCGTCACCGCGGCGGCAGTGTTCGCGATATAGTCGTGGGCCGACTGGGAATGCGTCATCCGTTGTCATCTCCCGTTTGCTGTACCGTGATGGATCCCTGCGACTCGACGAGCCGCTCAATCTCCAACTCGGCTTTGTCCAGCTGCGCGCGGCAAAACTGGACCAGTTGCATTGCTTCCTTATAGCGTTCTATCGCGTCCGTCAGCGACAATTCGCCCGATTCCAGCTTTCGCACCGTCTCTTCCAGGCGTTTCATCGCAATTTCAAATGTCAAGTCTTGACTGAATTCCTCCGCCATGTTCCGCTTCCTCCTCCCCGGTGACCCGGGTGGTCACCATCCCGTCCATCAGCCGTACTTTCAACAACTCCCCGCGCCGAACGTCGCGCGTAGAAGTCACCACGGTCTGTCCGTCCGCCTTGTAGACCACGCTGTACCCTCGCCGCAAGACGTGCAGCGGGTTCAGGGCATCAAGGGAAACGACGAGCTTCTCCAAGGAATTGTTCTTGTTTGCCAACAGTGTCTGCGCGCTCTGCGCCAGTCGGGAGTTCAGTTGTTCGACTGCGTACCGCGCGCCCGTCAGACGTGCGGGCAGGTTCAGCCGATGCAGCCGTTCCGTCTGGGCAGCGAGCCATTTGTGACCCTGGCGAATCGGCTTGGTCGCGTGTTGTTGCAGTTGGCTGTCCAGATAATCCACGTGTTGGCGGTACACGTTGACGATGTTGAGCGGATGCCTGAGCACCGGCGACTGCACCGCGTTCTCCAGGCGTTGCCGCAGGCTGAAGACGCGGTAACGGACAGCAGACGCACTGCGATTTTCCCACTGGAGCAGCTGCTCGCGCAAATCTGCGACGGATGGCGCCACCACTTCCGCCGCGGCAGTCGGCGTGGCCGCCCGGACATCGGCGACGAAATCGCAGATGGTATAGTCGGTTTCGTGGCCAACTGCGGACACCACCGGTATGGGACAGCGCGCAATGGCGCGCGCGACAATTTCCTCATTAAACGGCCACAACTCTTCCAAAGAGCCACCGCCTCGCGCCACGATGATGACGTCAATGCGGTTGCCGTTCTGCGACCACTCCACCAGCCGCTCAATCCCAGCCACAATCGACGCGGCAGCCGTCGGGCCTTGCACCAACGCCGGCGACAACACGACTTTCGCCAGTGGATACCGCCTCGACAAGGTCGAGCAGATGTCCCGGATCACCGCGCCCGTCGGCGAGGTCACCACGCCAATGCGTTGCGGGAACCGCGGCAGTGGCCGTTTGCGATCCGCTCGGAACAGCCCTTCGCGCTCCAGTTTCTCTTTCAACTGCGTGAACGCGACGTAGAGCGCCCCGATGCCGTCTGGCTGCATGTCGTCCACGTAGATCTGGTATTGGCCGTCCCTATCGAAAACACCGACCGAGCCGGTGACAATGACGCGCATGCCGTCCTTGGGAAGAAAAGTCAAGTTTCTGGCGCGGCTGGAAAACATGACGGCGCGCAGACGACTTTTCTCGTCCTTCAAGGTGAAGTACATGTGCCCGCTCGTGTGGTGCTTGAAGTTCGATATCTCGCCCACGACCGAACAGGTCTGCAGGCGAGGGTCCCGTTCAATGATTTCCCGAATGAGCTGGTTCACCTGGCTGACTGTCAGGAGGGACGTCGGAGCTCCTGCAGTCCCGGCAGCGCCTGCAGTCATTCGCCATCCTCCTCGATGCCGCGGCGGCGCAAACCAAGGGCGACGGTGTTCACCATAAGCGTGGCGACCGTCAGGGGGCCAACACCTCCGGGAACAGGCGTGATGGCTCCGGCGACCGGGAACACGTCGTCAAAGTCGACGTCGCCAACCAACTGGCCATCGACCCGGTTAATGCCCACGTCGACGACGACGGCTCCGGGTTTGACAAATTCTCTGGTCACCAGTTTTGGCACCCCGACCGCCGCAACGAGGATATCTGCCTGACGCGCGATTTCTGGGAGGTTCTGTGTGCGCGAATGGCAGATGGTCACCGTTGCATTGGCCTGCAAGAGCAACATCGCCATCGGCTTGCCGACAATGTTGCTGCGCCCAATCACAACCGCCTGTTTGCCGGCAACCTCAATCTGCTCCCGTCGGAACAGTTCCATGATCCCCGCTGGCGTGCACGGCCATACCGCAGGCAATCCGACGAAGTTGCGCCCCGCGTTGACCGGGTGGAACCCGTCGACATCTTTGTCCGGGCGGATCCGTTCCAGCACTTCCTGTTCCGAAAGGTGCGATGGCAACGGAAGCTGAACGAGAATGCCGTCCACATTGTCGTCGGCGTTCAACCGGTCCACTTCAGACAGCAGGATGTCTTGGCTGATATCTCCTGGAAGCCGAATGACTTCGCTCTCCAAGCCGACCTTGGCTGCCGTCCGTTCCTTGTTGCGCACGTAACTGGCGGATGCCGGGTTGTCGCCCACGAGAACGACAGCCAGTTTCAACACGGTACCCCGAGCGCGGAGCCGGTCCAGTCGAGACCGCAAGTCTTCGTGAATCTCCGCAGCGACTTTCTTGCCATCCAGGATGTATGCCATGTGTGGAGTCACTCCTTTATCCTGCTGTCTAATCTTGTTGTTGTCCATCAAGCAAAGAAGAAGTCCACACACATGTGTGAACTCCTATGAATGACCTGTGCGGAAGAACCCCGCGCCTCACTCTTTTCGGTTGCTGCTGTGACCCGGGCTCAATTTCGCGGTCGGATCGATAAACGTCTTGGCGTTGTTCACTGCCGTCGGCGCTTCTCCGAAACCGGTTGCAATCAGTTTGACCTTGCCGGGATAACGGACAATGTCGCCCGCCGCGTACACGCCTGGGATGTTCGTCTCCATGCGCGTATTGACCAGAATTTCGTTGTTCTCAATGGCCAATCCCCAGTTGGCGATGGGCCCGAGCGACGCCGTAAATCCGAGCCCACTGACGATTGCGTCCACATCCAGCGTCGACGTCTCCTTCGTCTTGCTGTGGACCAAGGTCGCCTGTTCCAACCACTCGCCGCCAGCGACTGCCTGCAGCTCCACAAAAGTGCGCACATCGACGCTGGAAGCCCACAGGCGCTTCACACTTTCTTCGTGTGCCCTAAACTGGTCCCGGCGATGAATCAACGTCACAGATTCGGCGACTTCCTCGAGCATCAAGGCGTAGTCGACCGCGGAGTCTCCGCCGCCGACAACGAGGACTCGCTTGCCGCGGAACTTTTCGACGTCGTCGATGTAATAATAAATGCCTTTTCCGACAAATTTATCGGCCCCGTCCGCGGGCAGTTCGCGCGGCGTAAACACGCCGATGCCAGCGCAGATGATGACCGCCTTGGTATAGTGCACTTGCTTGTTGGTGGTCAGTTCAAAGATACCGTCCTCGCGCCGAACCAGATGTTCGACCCGTTCATTCAGACAAATGGCCGGATTATACTGCAGCGCCTGTTCCTTTAACTGCTCCACCAATTGCTTCGCGCGGACCTTCGGAAAACCCGCGACGTCATAAATGTACTTCTCGGGATAGAGTGCGGCCAATTGTCCGCCCAACTCTGGCAAGCTGTCAATAATCTTGCAAGAGGCGTCGCGCATCCCGCAGTAAAATGCAGCAAACAAACCCGTCGGGCCGCCCCCGATAATGGTGATGTCATACACTTGCTGGCTGTTCTCCGAATTCCCCATGGCGGTCACCCGTCGTCCCTCCTCGTCCAACCTCGTGGTCTCGCAACTTACCTCTCTGGCGAGACGCTATGTACCCGCTCATTATACCTCAACATTCCGAATCTACCAATACCACTAACTACCACTACCTGCGGGCGCACTCAGCGCGAGGCCGGTAGATTCGCCCCGCGCAGAAACGCGCGCGCGATGCAGGCGACGCCGAGCGCATTGTCCGACGAGAACTTGGGAGGCGCGAACCGCACGGCCAAGAGTGGCGCTTCCATGCGCAGGCGATGCGTGACCCGCGAGCGAATGTACGCGTTGGCGGCCACGCCGCCAGCGATGACGCAGTAGCGGACATCCGGGTGCTCCTTCGCTGCCAGGCTGACCGCCTTTGCCACCGCGTTCGCGATGCACGCCTCCACCGCGTAAGCCACTTCGGCCGGGGGAACCCCTTGCTCAATCGCGCGCAGAGCGGCCGAACAGGGGCCGGAAAAGCTCAGCTGTTTCCCGACCAGTCGTGCGCCAATTCGAAACTCAGACCCTTCGGCCTCCTGTGCCAGCTTCTCAAGGTGCGGTCCCGCAGGAAACGGCAGGCCAAGCGCAACGCCGACTCTGTCGACGAACTGACCAGCATGAAGATCTGCTCCCTCCGCAAAAGGCCAGATCCGGTAGCCGAAGCGAGTTGGCTCAGCCAGCAACACGTCTGAAGTGCCTCCAGACAAATGAACTCCGATGAAGGGAGCACCGCTGGGAATGTCGTCGATACAGTACTGCGCGGCAGCCAGGTGGCCTTCCTGGTGCGACGTGCGGACCACCGGCACGCCGAGCGCCCGCGCAAACGTCAGCGCGAAGCTCTCACCGCTGCGAAATACCGGCATGTAAGACGCAGCTTGCGGGCGAGGCCGCACGGAAACCCCGACGCCTCGCCAGTGAACGTCCCGACCAATCAGCTGCCGCATGAGCCCGTCCATCACTTCAGGGAGTTGCTGCACATGAAAAAAGAGCGCATCGGATTGACGAAGCCCTCTTTCCCCGCCGCGCACCGGCAACAGCTTGCGCTGTTCGGCAACCAGTTCCCCTGAATCGAAGTCGACCGCGCATAGCGACGTCGTGTAATTGCTTGTGTCAATACCAAGGATGAGTTGCATAAGAACCCCTTTGTTCGCCGTTCCGACGCTACGGCGTATTGATCTGCCGCCGTCTCTCTTCCACCACAGGTAGTAGCCGAGCCAGCACGCCGTTGACGAATCGCCCCGACTCCTCCGTACTGAACGCCTTTGCGAGCTCAACGGCTTCGTCGACGACGGTTGCCACATCCACATCCGGGCGATACAGCAACTCGTAGACCGCCAGCCGCAAGATGTTGTGGTCGACTCGGGCTATCCGATCCAGGCGCCACCCCTGCACGTGCGACTCCAGCATCCGGTCCGCTTCGTCCAGTACGTCGACGGTACCCGAGACCAAACTCTGCACAAATGCGATGTCGCTCGGGCCCGCCTCGTCGACGCCTTCAAACACACTTTGTACTGCGGATTCAACGTCCACCTTTCCGACATCAATCTGGTACAACGACTGCAGTGCCTTTTGTCGCAGTTGTCGTCGCCTCACGTTATCACTCCATTCTGCCGCAGTCGTCGCGACGTTACGAATCTGTATAGCGTTCTGACAATAGTTTGTCCACGACTTCTTTCCACGATTGGTGTTCTTCAAAAAGTCTGCCCACGACAAACCCAATCGTCGCGCAGACAATCAACATGACAGTGGCCAGCGCGCCAAAGAGCATCCACACCAGCCAAAAGAGACAACCGACGATGAGCCCGAGCCACCGCCGTTTCAGTCCCGCAATTTGTACAAACCATTGACGCAGCCAGCTCATGGTTTATTCCACCCAGGTCTTTGGACTTCTCGCGCTGCCGTTTGCCAACTCGGCAATATTGACGAGCACGCGTTCAACCGTAATACCCGTCGACTTCTCCACGTAGTCCTTGACCGCCTGTTGAATCTCGCTGCCCACACGCGCCAAATCGACGTCCGGAATCGCCTTCACGCGCGCAGACAGCAAGACGCCAGCTTGTCCATTGCGAACGCGCGTCTCGAACTCTTGCACGCCGCGAATGCTGCGGCCCGTTCGATTGGCGAGCTGTTGGATGGTCAAATACGAAATCCGGATTTGCCCGTTTTCTCCCTGCAACACCACGTAGTCGGGTTCAGCCGACCCAACCCGGTAAAAGAGAAAACGGATGGAGACGAGCGCGAACACGATGGAAAACACAATGGTGTAGATGTTGTACGGATACTCCGCCACGGACACCACCGAAGCCACGGAACCGTCTCCGAACACGCCCACTCCGAGCAGAAAGGCGAACACCGAGACGAACAGACTGCACAGGGCCAAAACGACCAACAAGATCCGATCCAATATGCTCACATTATCGCCTCCTGAAGCTGCGCTCTCGCCGCAACTCACATGAACCGACAGCGGCCCCAGCCAGGTGGGGCCGAACCTGTCGGTTGCAACCCCCTACCGCGTGCGCCGTTCCGGCACGACCTCCACGGCTTCCTTGGACTTCTCGTGTTGCAGAGCAATGGCTGAAACGTGAACGTTCACTCGCACGACTTCGAGTCCGGTCATTCCCTCAACCGTTTGCTTGACGTGCTCTTGAACGCGCAGCGAAACCTCGGGGATGTTCACACCGAAGTCGAGGACCACAGACAAGTCAATCACGCATGTCTTGTCTTCTTCACCGAACGCCACTTTCACGCCTTTGGCCAGGTTCTTGCGGCCCAGCAGCGACTCGGTCAACCCTCCGGCAAAACTCCCGCTCATGCCGGCGACGCCTTCCACCTCACTGGCTGCCAAACCGGCAATCACCTGGATGACTTCGTCGGCAATCTGAATCTTGCCTAAATCGTTCCCTTCGAATTCCATGTCCTGCATGGCAAGACACCCTCCTGTCCGGTGAATTTCGTCCCGTTACATAACGGTGTATTCTTCAAGGAACCGCGTACTGACATCCCCGGACCTGAATTTCTCGTGTTGCAACAACTTCAGGTGGAACGGGATGGTCGTCTTGACTCCTTCAATCCGGAACTCCAACAGCGCGCGGATCATGCGGTCAATCGCCTGTTCTCGGGTCGGCGCCCAGACAATCAGTTTCGCAATCATCGAATCGTAGTGCGGAGGCACCGTGTAGCCCGGGTACGCGGCGCTGTCCACCCGAACGCCAATCCCGCCCGGGGGCAGGTACTCCGTGATGGTTCCTGGACTCGGCATGAAGTTGCGCTCCGGATCCTCCGCGTTGATGCGGCATTCAATTGCATGTCCTTTGAGCTGGATGTCTTCTTGGCGGACGGAGAGCGGTTCACCTGCTGCCGCCAGAATTTGCTCGCGGACGAGGTCTACCCCCGTGACCCATTCGGTAACCGGATGCTCGACCTGAATCCGCGTGTTCATCTCCATGAAGTAGAACTTGCCATCCGGTGCATAAATGAACTCGATGGTTCCGGCGCCCACGTAGTCGACTGCGCGAGCCGCCGCGACGGCCGCCTCACCCATCGCCTGTCGAGTTTCCTCCGTCAAGACCGGACACGGAGATTCCTCGACGAGCTTTTGCAGGCGGCGTTGCACCGAGCAGTCGCGTTCGCCAAGGTGAATCACGTTGCCGTGTTTATCCGCCAGCACCTGAATTTCCACGTGGCGCATGCGCTCAATGTACTTCTCCAAATACACCCCCGCGTTGCCGAAGGCTGTTTCCGCCTCGCGTTGCGCGGTCGTGATTGCTTGCCGCAAGGCTTCCGGGTCCCTGACCACGCGAATGCCTTTGCCGCCACCGCCGGCGGTCGCTTTGATGATCACGGGATATCCGATAGCTTCGGCAACTTCAACCGCTTCCTCGACATTCTGGATGAGGCCATCGCTGCCGGGCACCGTGGGAACGCCAGCGCGCTTCATGGTCTCCTTCGCGATGGCCTTGTCTCCCATCGTCACAATGGCGTGTGAACTCGGCCCGATGAACGTGATGCCACACGCTTCGCAAACTTCCGCAAAATCGCTGTTTTCGGCCAAGAATCCGTATCCGGGGTGAATGGCGTCGACTTCGGTCAGCGTCGCCACGGACATGATGCTCGGAATGTGCAAGTAACTTTGTTTGCTCGGAGTTGGCCCGATGCAATAAGCCTCGTCGGCCAGCTGTACGTGAAGTGCGTTGCGATCCGCTTCGGAGTACACCGCAACGGTTTCAATCCCGAGCTCGCGGCACGCGCGAATGACCCGCACCGCAATCTCGCCGCGATTCGCAACCAAGACTCGTCGAAACATTGCATGTCTCCTCACGAAAGTTTGATTTTGAACAACGGTTGTCCGTATTCAACCAATTGACCGTTTTCCGCGAGAATGTCGACGACTTCGCCGGAAACTTCGGCCTCAATCTCATTCATCAGCTTCATGGCTTCGACAATGCAGACAACGGTCTTCGGGTTCACCTTAGACCCGCGGTCGACGTATGGAGGCGCATCCGGAGCCGGCGCACGGTAGAACGTCCCGACCATCGGAGACGTAATAATATGTACGTTCTCCTCCGCCTCTGCTTTGGACGAAACCTCGGCCGCAGGTGCCGCCGCCTGCGCCGTCGCTGCTGCTGGGACCGCGGCTGGAACCGGTGCAGCGGACGGTACCGCGACTTGCTGTGGCACTTGAATCAACGGACTTGCCGAAACCGGTGTTACGGGTGCCCCGTTCGCTTCCGGCTTCTTCAACGATAGCTTCATATCATCGGTTTCAATACGAATTTCCGAAAGGCTGGTCTCGTCCAGCAGACGGATGAGTTCGCGAATTTCGCCAATCTTGAGCACGTTTCGTGTCACTCCCTGGATAGTTGCATCAAATCCACTTGTCCTAGTATATCACAGCGAAAAATCGCGTTGCACCTAACTCTCTTGTGCATTGCTCATCCGTCGCGCCTCCGACGAGAAGAAAAACGCCCCGCTGGCCGGTGCAGACGGGGCGCTGCCGTGTGGCTCACCGCATTGCGTAGCGTTATGCTTGTGCGGTCACGTTGACGTTGAAAGCAGGAATGTTCAGTTGTTCGCTGACGATGTGGATGATCTGGACCGCCTGTTCCGCCGTCAGTTTGTTGGTCTTCACGTATACCGTGAACTTGCTGTAGTCCTTGTTCGGCATGATGACGCAGTCCTTGTATCCTTTCGCCACAATCATGTCGTGCGCGTTATCGATGCCGCCTTCGAGGGACTGCAGTCGGTTGACTTGCTGTTCTGCCTGGCTCAACTGCTCCTCCGACGCGTTGCTGCTCGTCAGCACCTTGGAATAGGTGTCAATCTGTCGCTCAATGTCCTGCTTCAGCTTGGTCTGCTGCTCCACGTACCAGTCAGACGTGCTGGTGGTGGAGTTGGTCGTCGAGTTGGTCGTCGAATTGGTGGCAGTTGTCTGAGTGTTGTTTCCAGACGTCTGTTTGGTTGCATCCGTCGAATCGTTGGTCCCACCGTTCGTGTCCGGTGTAACGACTGAGGTTGTGTCCGACGAATTGCTTGCAGGGGTACCGGCCTCGTTGTTCATCGTGTAGTAGCCAATCAACATCAGGGACAGTACCATCATTGTCGACAGCCAGACCGTTTGCCTTTTCACCACTTGTACATTCCTCCCAATCTTCTACGATTAGCTCTTTTTGGG
>CAZYAH010000052.1:0-10308 GCA_964645595.1 uncultured Alicyclobacillaceae bacterium
ATCATCCGCCCCATGGTCAAGCGCAAATATTTTCCCTTCTTCATCGTCCCGTACTGTCAAGACAATGATTGGCGTGTTCGACCATTCACGGATCTGCAGGAGAGCATCCGTTCCATCCATGTCTGGAAGTCCGAGATCCAAAATGATCAGATCAGGGCGTGACGTGCTTGCCTGTAGTACACCATCCCGCCCGTTCGACGCTTCCATTGTCGAATAACCGTTGGCTTCTAGTGTAACACGGAGAAGTTTCCGAATTTGTACTTCATCGTCCACAATCAATATTTTTGCTCCCATACTGCACTTTCTCCTTGAGATCACACGGCTCTTCATCAGATAATTCGTCAGTCTCACCCACTGGTATCCGAATGGTTACAATTGTACCTACATCCTCGGCACGTCTGGCGAAAATCTCACCCCCGTGCGCATGGATCACACCTTTGCAGATTGCCAATCCCAGACCGGTTCCAGGAATATCCTTCGTTGCGTCTGAACGGTAGAACTTCTCAAAGATCTTTTCTTCCTCTTCTGGTTGAATCCCGATTCCATGGTCCCGAACTCGAATGGTCAGAATTCCATCGTACTCCATGACGTTAATTTGAATCTCACTACCATCGGGTGAGTACTTGATGGCGTTGCTCAGCAGATTCACGAGAACTTGTTGAATCAAAACGTCGTCGACATGAATTGCGGGTAACCCATTTTGCATTGTAACGCTAATTGTTCGACTTTGAAGCGCAGCCTGAACCTGTCCGAGTGCCACGCCCACGATATCCGCAACATCACACCACTGTTTATTGAGACGAAGCATTCCACTTTCCAGACGCACCATCCCGAGCAGGTTCGTGACGAGCCGATTCATTCGCAGTGCTCCCTCATGAATAGTAGACAGTAATTCACGCTGAGCTTCCACCGTAAGGATGTCTACGCTCTCCATCATTCCGGTTACGGCGCCAATAATGGTCGCCAATGGAGTTCGTAACTCGTGTGAAATGGAATCTAGCAGCGCAGTGCGCAGCCGTTCAGATTCAGCCGTTAAATGTGCAAGCTTGGCCTCTTCTTCAAAGTGAATGCGTGCAATGGATACAGCCGCCAAACTGGCCAGAGCTTCGATGATTCGGAATCGGTTCTCTGTCAGTGCCATTCCTCGATGCTTATTTGCACCGATGCACATCACACCATGTATTTTTGTCTCCGTTTTGAGAGGCACGTAGAGCAACGACGCGTCCTTATGGACATTCGGTCCATATCCGGCCATTTTGCCGTGCTCATACACCCAGCGCAGAATGTCAGGTTTCGCAATCCTCGCAATGTCCGTCGTATCAAATCCATGTTGCGCTCTGACGACGAGCTCTCCATTTGCATCCGGAAGCACGATTGCTGTAGGTAGCTCAAAAGTGATAGCCGCGTGGGTTACAATGTCGTCCAATACCGTCTCCAAGTCTCTCGCCGCAGCCAGTTGACGGCTTAATGCGTACAAAGTGGACGTGACTGCTTCACGTTCTTTTGCCTCTTTTGCCCGCTGACGCAACTGGGACGCAAGACTCGCGGTCAGCGTTGCAACGGCAAGAAACACACCAAATGAAATGAAATACCGCACATCACCAACTGTAAAAGTAAGAATTGGCGGAACAAAGAAAAAGTCAAAGGCAATCACGCCAAGCCCTGCCGCGTAAAACGATGGCCAGATCCCCCATCGGACAGCGCTGAGTAGCACCGGAAGCAGGTACAAAAGTGCGATATTGACCAATGTAAAAATATATCCTACTTCCCAGAGGACGGCAGTCAATGCGGCGACCATCAATGTCACAATCACGTATGGAATAAAGCGATTCAAGTTCACGTCAGTCTGTTTCATGGCGGTTTCAGGAATTGGCCAAGGTACAACACGAGAAGTAAGTGCCTGCCATTTCGCTCTAGAAGATTGTCTTACCTTCATGCTTTCTACCCCGTTCGATGTACGTAACTGATACATTTATAACTCAGCCATGGTCATCCGACCGTATTTTTATGGTTTTTTTACGTCGGCTGACCTCATTTTTACGCCATTTTGACACCGTCTCAACCTACAATTTTTTCTGTGACACGACGAAACAGAACCGTGTCACGTGCATAAGCCGTCCCTCTTTGCGAAAAAATTTACCGAGACCTGAATGAGGTGGAGAGATTGGGCGATTTATTTGCATTGTTGATGTATCTTGCGGTATTCGGCCTTTTCATGCTGTTATTGCGGATTTTTGACAGGGCGTAGGGGGATCTGTATGTGGTTCTTACTCGTGATTGCCGTGGCGGTGATGGTGTACTTGACCTACGTTATTTTCCATCCAGAGAAGTTTTGAGGCTCGGCTTCCATTCGCAGATATGTCTGCCCTGTTCAGAGGAGTGACTGACATGACCCTTGCTGGTTCCATCGGAATTGTGGTGATCATCGTGCTCGTACTTACCATCGGTATTCCGCTCGGAGGATATATGTACCGGGTATTCAGCGGGAAGAAAAGCTGGAGCGATGTCATTTGCGCACCTGTGGAGGGTATCCTGTACCGCGTAATCGGAGTCGACCCTTCCGTTCAGATGGACTGGAAGGCCTATTTGAAAGCCATGATGCTCGTCAACTTCATGATGATGATCCTTGCTTACCTTATATTTCGGTTTCAAGGATTACTGCCGTTCAATCCGGATCATATCAAAGGAATGCCTTGGGATCTCGCATTTAACACAGCGGCCAGCTTCATTACGAATACGAACTGGCAGAACTACGCTGGCGAACAGGCCATGTCGTATCTAGGGCAAATGACGGCCATCACGTATTTGCAATTCACGTCCGCGGCAACGGGATTCGTAGCCGCCATTGCGTTTGTGCGAGGCTTAGTCGCAAATCGCTCCGAATCAATTGGAAACTTCTGGGTAGATTTCGTTAAAATTCACACCCGCCTGTTATTGCCGCTGGCACTGATCTTTTCCATCGCATTAATTGGACTCGGAGTTCCGGAAACCCTCAAGGGGGCACAGGTGGTTCATACACTCCAGGGAACCACTCAGATCATCTCAAGAGGCCCTGTCGCATCCCTGGAAGCGATTAAGGAACTTGGCACAAACGGAGGAGGATTTTTTAACGCGAATTCCGCCCATCCGTTCGAAAACCCGAATGCATTGACATCTGTTCTCGAAATGATTGCGATGGGGATCATTTCAACGGGACTAGTCTGGACGTTTGGCCGCTTTATCGGGAATCGCAAGCAAGCTGTGGTACTTTACGTGTTTCTGACCGCCGTGTTAATGATTGGCGCGTTCATCATTTATGCATATGAAGCGGACGGGAACCCGCTTCTTCAACATACCCTTGGGATTGCGGGTCCAAACATGGAAGGCAAGGAAGTTCGTTTTGGCCCTGCGCTGAGCAGTGCGTTTGCAGCATTCACGACCGCGTTTACCACTGGTGCAGTGAATGCAATGCACGATAGCCTCATGCCTTTGGGTGGATTTGTACCCCTCCTGTTCATGATGTTCAACCTCGTATTCGGCGGCAAAGGGGTTGGACTGCTCAATATCCTCATGTTCCTCATTATCACCGTGTTTTTGTCGGGACTGATGGTTGGGCGGACACCGGAGATATTCGGCAAAAAGATTGAGGCACGCGAAATCAAGTTGGCGACCATCGCGATGTTGGTTCACCCGTTTATCATTTTGGTCCCCACTGCCATCGCAGTGGTTACAAAGGTGGGCACGTCGTCCATTCTCAATCCGGGCCTGCACGGTTTGTCCGAAGTTCTGTATGCATACACGTCAGGGGCAGCGAATAACGGTTCGGCGTTTGCCGGACTGAGCGGGAATACCGTGTTTTATAACGTGACTCTTGGACTCGTCATGCTCATTGGGCGATATGTGTCAATCATCGCAATGTTTGCCATCGCAGGCTCTCTTGCGAAGAAGGCGGTCATTCCGGCAAGTTCCGGGACGCTCAGGACAGATACATTTGCCTTTGGTGGTGTGTTCGTCGCGGTCTTTGTTATCGTCGGCGCGTTGACATTCTTCCCGGCTCTAGCCGTGGGACCAATCGGAGAACAGCTGCAGATATTGGCTGGAGCAGCTCACTGACGACAGCATTGACCTAGGCGATATGTAGCTAGGCGAGAGGGAGATCAGAACATGGCTAACGCTTCGAAAACACTGTCAAGAGATATTTTGCAGCGAGCGATTTGGGAATCGTTTATCAAGATGGACCCGCGCGTACTGGTACGCAACCCAGTTATGTTTGTGGTGGAGATTGGGTTCGTCATTACATTGCTGTTGACGTTTGATCCCAATCTGTTTGGCGGCCACTACACAAGCGGGCAACGGACATACAACCTCATCGTTACAATCGTACTGCTGTTCACCGTTTTGTTTGGCAACTTTGCCGAAGCCGTGGCAGAAGGCCGAGGCAAAGCTCAAGCCGAGTCGTTGCGAAGAACCAAAACTGACCTCGTTGCTCATCGCAAGCGCGAGGATGGTACGTACGAAGAGATTCCCGCATCGATGTTACGCAAGGGAGATATTGTCCGGGTCGTGGCGGGCGAATTGATTCCGGCGGACGGCGAGGTTTTGGAGGGGCTCGGCAGCGTCGATGAGTCGGCGATTACCGGCGAGTCTGCGCCGGTCATTCGCGGCGCCGGAGGAGACTTCAGCTCCGTTACAGGCGGAACCAAGCTGTTGTCAGACGAGTTGGTGATTCGGATCACCGTGGATCCTGGCGAGTCGTTCCTCGACAAGATGATTCGACTAGTGGAGGGAGCAACCCGTCAGAAAACGCCGAACGAACTTGCGCTCTCCGTTCTTTTGGCAGGCTTGACGCTCATCTTTCTGATTGTCGTTGTTACCTTGGAGCCAATCGCCCATTACGTGCACGGCACCATTGACGTAGCGACGCTCATCGCTCTATTAGTTTGCCTGATTCCTACGACCATTGGGGCGCTCTTGTCTGCGATAGGCATCGCCGGAATGGATCGGGTCATTCGCTTCAACATCATTGCCAAGTCAGGCAAGGCGGTTGAAGCAGCAGGTGATGTCAACACACTCATTTTGGATAAAACCGGAACCATTACAATTGGGAACCGCCTGGCTAGTGAATTCGTCCCAGTGGGCGAACACACGGAGATGGACCTCATTCATGTTGCGGTGTTGTCTTCCCTGTTCGATGAAACACCGGAAGGTCGTTCCGTCGTGGAATTGGGCAAGGAAAAGGGCGTGACTTTCGCCCGAGAACAATACAGCGATGCAGAGAATGTGGAATTCAGTGCAGATACACGAATGAGCGGCCTCAACTTGCCGGATGGGACAATCGTCCGAAAGGGCGCTGTGGACGCCATTAAGAAGTACGTTGCACAACACGGTGGCGTGATACCCAACGACCTGGACGAGAAGACCGAGCATATCGCCAGGGAGGGGGGGACCCCCCTTGCTGTACTGAAAGGATCGGAAATTTACGGGTTGATTTATCTAAAGGATATTGTGAAGCCAGGCATGCGTGAGCGGTTCGAGGAATTGCGCAAGATGGGCATCAAGACCGTCATGTGTACCGGAGACAATCCTTTGACAGCGGCGACCATCGCAAGGGAAGCCGGTGTGGATGACTACATTGCCGAGGCTAAACCCGAAGACAAGATGCGATTGATTCGCACAGAACAGGAGCAAGGAAAACTGGTGGCGATGTCCGGGGACGGTACAAACGATGCCCCTGCCTTAGCCCAGGCGGATGTCGGTCTGGCCATGAATTCGGGTACCACGGCGGCCAAAGAAGCAGGGAACATGGTTGATTTGGATTCAGACCCGACGAAACTTATTGAAGTTGTTTCCATCGGAAAACAGCTGCTGATTACGCGGGGCGCCATTACGACGTTTTCAATTGCTAATGACGTAGCCAAATATTTTGCGATTATTCCTGCCATGTTTGTCGCGGTCATTCCTTCCCTGAAGGTACTCAACATCATGCATTTGACGAGTCCGCACAGCGCCATCTTATCGGCGTTGATTTTCAACGCGCTCATCATCCCTGCGCTGATCCCGCTCGCGATGAAGGGTGTCAAATATCGTCCGATGAGTGCGACCAGTATGCTTGTACGAAATTTGTTGGTTTATGGGATTGGCGGTGTGGTTGCTCCCTTTGTTGGGATTAAGATTATTGATCTTTTGCTTACATGGTCCGGCGTGGCCAATATCTAGGAGGGGGAGAAAGATGATTACCTTCTGGCGTTCCCTTCGAGTCACCGTTGTTTTTGCAATCTTGTTGGGCCTGGTGTATCCACTTGCTGTCACAGGTATCGGGAATGTGTTGTTTCCATATCAAGCGCAAGGAAGCATTATCCAGTGGCACGGTCAGCCGGTTGGCTCGGAACTTATTGCTCAGCCCATCACAGATCCAGGATTATTTCACCCTCGGCCTTCTGCCGTCAATTACGCTGCGAATGCATCGGGAGGTTCAAACCTGGGACCGACCAATCCAGCGCTGATCACGGAAGTGAAAAAGAACCTGCAACTCGTCGAACAACAAAATCCCGGTACACCCGTAACCAGCATTCCGACAAGTATGGTGGAGTCCTCCGCCTCGGGCCTCGATCCAGATATCACCGTCGAGGACGCATTGCTTCAGGTGCCGCGTATTGCACGGGCTACCGGGCTAAGCCAATCCTATTTAAGAGGCCTGGTGAACCAGTATGAACAACGTCCTATCTTCGGAATTTGGGGGGAACCCGTGGTAAACGTCATGCAGATCAATATGGCGTTGCTGCGTCACACAGGCCATTAATTGCTTGACTATCGGCCCGTAATTGACGCATGGGCGATGGAGGTTGAGAATCCACGATGGGATCGAACGCTGGGGAAGTCTTTGGCACGGAGCCGGGACAACTGAAAGTGTTCATCGGAGCTGCTCCCGGAGTTGGCAAAACCTATACCATGCTCCGCGAGGCCGTTGAGTTGAAGGAACGCGGGATTGATGTCGTGATTGGCTACGTAGATACCCATGGTCGCCCCGAAACCGAGGCACAAATTGACGGACTGGAGGTTTTGCCGAGAAAAACGATACGATTTCAAAACCGCGTGTTTGAGGAAGTGAATCTGGAAGCCATTTGCGAACGCAAGCCGGACGTCGTGGTGATTGACGAGTTGGCGCACAGCAATGCACCAGGCTCGACGTTCCCAAAGCGTTATATGGACGTGGAGTATTTGCTAGATCAAGGGATATCCGTGCTGACCGCCGTCAACGTACAACATATCGAAGGCATTCACGAAGAAGCGGAGGAAATCACGGGAGTTCGCGTCCGGGAACTCGTTCCGGAGTCCTTCATCAAACGAGCGCACGAAGTTTCCGTCATCGATGTTACACCAGAGACATTGCGGCAACGTTTACGGGACGGGAGCATCTATCCGGAGGATAAGGTGGATCAAGCGCTTCAAAATTTCTTTCGGAAGTCCAACTTATCCGGGCTGCGTGAGCTTGCTTTGCGGTTTGTTGCCGAAGATGTCGACGAACGGTTGCAACGTTCTTACTCAAGACGCAAAATTCCAGGTCCTGTCGGAGCCAAGGAAGTCATCATGGTCTGCGTGAGTCATTATGCCCGGGCAGTTAAGCTCCTGAAACGCGGGCACCGCATGGCAATCCGGATGAAAGCGGACCTTTACGTTCTAACCATCTGTAACAGTTCAGAAGATTCGTTGTCGGAACGGGAGAAAATCAATCTTCAAAAACTGAAAGAACTCGCGGAAGAACACGATGCGGAATGGATTCTGGAACCTCGGAATGACCGCAAAATTGGGGCCATCATTCTCGAGGTTGCCGAACGGTTGAATGTCACGCAAATTGTCATTGGACAACCCCGGTCAAACCGGAAGTGGGAACATCTTTGGAAGGAAAACCCGATTCGTTATTTACTCAGGCATCTTCGCTACACCGATCTGCGAATCGTAGGGTGGAAAGATGTGCCGAGCACTTCTTTTACAGCTCCGAGATTGCTGACTTCAGGTGAGACTCCGGAGAACTCAGCTGCCAATCATCGTCTCAGAGGGAGATTGACTATTTACGTCGGAGCAGCTCCTGGGGTAGGGAAAACCTATAAAATGCTCCAGGATGCACATGATTGGAAAAGACGTGGATGGGATGTCGTGATTGGACTCATTGAGACGCACGGCAGAAAGGAAACGGCTGAACAAATTGGGGATTTGGAGATCATCCCCAAGAAGAAAATTGAATTTGAAGGCCGCGTGTACGAAGAACTGGATGTCGACGCCATAGTCCGACGGAAGCCGTCGATTGTTCTCATCGATGAGCTTGCCCACACCAATGTGCCGGGAAGCGCACGGGAGAAACGTTACCAAGACATCGAGTATCTGCTGGATCAAGGAATCAATGTGGTCACCGCCGTGAACGTGCAACACCTGGAAAGCCTGCATGACAAAGTGGAGCACATCACGGGTGTGAAGGTACGGGAACGGATCCCGGATTGGTTTATGAAATTGGCGAGAGAAGTAAAGTTAATTGATGTGACACCGGAGACGCTTCAACAACGACTGGTAGAAGGCCGTATCTATTCGCAGGACAAAATTCAAAAAGCACTCGATAATTTCTTTCAGACAGCCAATCTGGCTGCGCTTCGTGAATTGGCTCTGTTGGAAGTTGCGGATGATGTGGATCAGCGAATACATCGGATACGCGAACGGCAAGGCGGAGACGACTCCGAAACAGAACGCATCCTTGTTTGTGTAAATCATAGACCGCATTCCGAAAAGTTGATCCGGCGTGGATGGAGAATTGCGGATCGGCTCAAAGCGGAATTGTGGGTTCTGGTGGTGTTAACCGAAGAACATTTGAGTCAACAGGATGAGCGCGACCTGGAACGGATTCAACGGTTAAGCGAACAGTTTGACGCGCATTTTATTACAAGACCCGCCACGGATGACAATGTCGGGCTAACCATCGTAAAAACCGCCGAGGAGTTGCACGTTTCTCAGTTGGTGGCCGGACAACCCTTGCCACCAAAGAACTTTATTTCGCGTCTACGAAAAAATCCCATCGACGTCGTTTTGGAGCATGCAGAGTTCGTCGACTTGCACATCGTTGCCTACGCGAGGGACTAGGGTGAACAAGTAGCCAGGCGAATCTGGATTGTTTGTAACATGCGCCTTCACACGCCGGACTTTCGCTTACGCGCCAATTCAACCCGGATTCTCTAACGAGGAAGGCTCCGGTCGGTCGAGCGCGGATGCTCTAGCGCCAAACTGGTTCAGTGCAAACCGGTATAGCGGCGTGCTCAACAGGACAAGAGCAGCCATCAGAGTAAGCATGATGGTACCGCCCCACGCGGCCATCAACATGCCACCGAGCCAGGGGCCAAAGAACTTTCCCAGGTCGAGGATGTTCTTCGTCCCGTAGTAGGCGCCACGCAAGTCCTCCGGCGCGATTCTGTCGATGAACAACGTTCCGGCAGGAAAGGACAGGATCTCACCAATGGTAAAGATAAAAATGCCGATGACGCCGACCGTCCAATTCCTCGTGAACGCAAGGCAAATCAGTCCCAGTGCGTAGCAGATGTTTCCTGTGACAACGTTGCTCAAGAGTGACCTCTTTTCGGCCCATTTTGAAATGGGCAACTGACAAATTACGACAATGACAGCATTGAGGCTGACGGTCAGCGAAAACAGGGCGAGACCGCGGACGACCTGCTCCTGGAAGTGCACCGACACTGTGGTATTGATTTGTTCATAGGCACAGCGCACCATCATGCCGCCCAACAAAAAGTAGAGCAGTGCTCGATCCGATGCGACGACCTTGACCACGCTGGCCAGAGAGGCTTGCTGGTTCCGCTGCGGACGTTGTCCGAGCGCCGGGCGTGTTCGCACCATCATGATGTGAAGCAGGAGGGTGTACGCTAGGAATACGGCACAGGAAAAGACAAACGCACCATTCCCGCCGGTAAGCCCGAGCCAGGCGCCAATCAACGGACCGACCGAATAGCCGATGTTGGCTACTGTGTACCGTAAGGAAAAGACTCCGTATCGCTGATCCACTGGGGTCATGTCGCTCATCAGTACTTGTGAGACCGGATCGAAAATTGAGCGACAAGCTCCGTTTAACAGCGTCAATAACACGAGAATGAACGGTGCGTGAGCTGTTGCGAAGAGTAGAAAAACCACTACCCAGCTATACAGGGTCGACAGCAAGATGACGTTTCGGCCAAATCGGTCGGTCAAGGCACCGGCAATAAATCCGCCCACCATACCCGCGACCGAAGCGCCGCCAACAATGAGTCCCACGACAGCAATACTCAAATGTGTATTTCG
>CAZYAH010000053.1:0-10305 GCA_964645595.1 uncultured Alicyclobacillaceae bacterium
TAAACGCGACCACTCGCAACAGGACCAACAAATACGCGGCGTAGTGGTTCACTGCATACACAAACATCGCTCTATTGAATGAACGAGTTCAAATTTGCAAAAATTTGCTGGCTGAAATCCAGGAGCGTCCCCAGCATCCACGGACCAAACAGGAGCAGAGCAATGATTACTGCCGCGATTTTTGGCACAAAAGCGAGCGTTTGTTCCTGAATTTGCGTGGTCGCCTGGAACATGCTGACCAACAGGCCGATGACCAAGCCGAAGGCGAGGATTGGCCCCGTCAGCTTCACCACAATCCACATGACCTCGGCGCCAAGGCCAATGATAAAGTTTGCGTCCATGGTCTACCCCCATCCGCGTCGCGCACACGGACTATTACGTGTATCCCGCAAGCAGAGACTTGACAATCAGGTACCACCCGTCGACCATCACGAACAAGAGAATTTTGAACGGCAGCGAGATCATAACGGGCGGAAGCATCATCATCCCCATCGACATTAGCGTCGTCGCGACTACGAGATCTATGATCAGAAATGGCAGATACAGCATAAAGCCAATTTGAAACGCCGTCTTCAACTCGCTGATCCCGTAGGCGGGCACCAGAGCCGACATCGGAATGTCTTCAACTTTCTTCGGCTTCTGCATATGTCGGTAGTCGAGGAACAATTGCAGGTCCTGCGTGCGCGTGTGCTTCGCCATAAACTCTTTGAACGGCACTTCCGCGCGAGCCAGTGCCACCGACTGCGAGATTTCCCCTCTTAGATACGGCTGCAGTGCATCGTGGTTCGCCTGTTGCAACGTCGGCTGCATGACGAACAATGTAATAAACAGCGCGAGGCCAATCAGCACTTGATTGGGCGGCGTCTGTTGCAATGAGAGCGCGCTTCGGGTAAACGAGAGCACGACAATGATGCGCGTAAAACACGTCATCATGATGAGTATGGCGGGCGCCAGCGACAGTACGGTCAACAGCAGAATAATTTTCACCGTAGATCCGACGGCCTGCGGTGAATTGCTGGGAGCAAGTTGCACCCCAGGCAAGAGCGAAGCGTCGGTTGGCGCCGCGAAGGCCACGGGCGTCAAACAAACGACTGACCCCAGGACCGCTGCAGAGATCAGTACTGCCAGGACAAGGCGTCGAGCGCGCACAGAGCACATGGTCACAACTTCCTCTCTTCCGAATGCGCACCTTTGTGCCGTTCCCTGAGCGCCTGCAGCGATTCGGCCAACATCGCCCCGAACGATTGGGCTGGCTGCGCGTTCCCGTCCTCCGCGCGAAGGCTGTTCCTTGCGGCGGTATCTGCAGACAGGTCAGCGAGCAGCGTGACGTCGTCCCCGACTCCGAGGACAAGCGTTCGCCCTTGCACATCCACGACCTGAATGGACTTGTTCGGCGCCAGTTGACGGGCGGCCAGGACGACTATGGCGCCTCTTTGTTCCACTTGGGACCGCTTGGCCAACCAGCGGATCAGCCCAACTACCAGAACGAGAACCAGGCCTAGACTGAGAATCAGTTCGAGAACCGGCACCAGTGGGTTTCCAAAGGGCTGAGCGTCTGCCGCAGCCGCATCCGCAACCTGGATCTGGTAGAGCAGCACAACCCCGGCGCTGACACTCGCAGTCCATCTCCGCCCACAGCTGTGGCCCCGTCTAGGGGAACCTGATTTACTGCGCGAGTACTTTCTTGACAGCTTCAATCACCCGATCCGCCTGGAATGGTTTGACCACAAAGTCCTTCGCGCCCGCCTGAATGGCGTCAATCACCATGGCCTGCTGTCCCATTGCCGAACACATGATGACGCGCGCGTTTGGATCAATCGCGCGAATTCGCTTCAACGCTTCAATACCGTCCATTTCCGGCATGGTGATGTCAAGCGTCACGAGGTCCGGCCGCAACTCCTGATATCGTTCCACGGCCTGCGCGCCGTCGGCAGCTTCACCAACCACTTCGTACCCGTTCTTGGTCAAGATGTCCTTGATCATCATCCGCATGAATGCTGCATCGTCAACAACCAGAACACGATTTCCCATACGTTTCGTTGCCATCCTTTCCGTGTTGTCAATTCATTTTCATTGGAGGTTCCTTACTCGCTCGACTGGACTGATGATGTCGGTTACCCGGACGCCGAAGTTTTCGTCGATGACCACCACCTCCCCAATCGCAATCCGCTTGTTGTTCACCAGAATGTCAACCGGCTCGCCCGCCAGCTTGTCGAGCTCCACGATGGATCCCGGCGTCAGGTCCAGGATCTCTCGAATGGACTTGCGCGTCCGGCCCAGTTCGACGGTGATGTTCAGCGTCACGTCATAAAGCAGCGACAGGTTTCGCGGCATGCCTCTGGGCGCAGGTTCGGACGCGGAGAAATCCACGAACTCCGGCTTTTGAATGACGGGCGATTGCCCTCCGGAATCCTTGCCAGCAGCCCCGCGTCCGCCAGCCATAGCGGCTTGCGATGCGGCAGTGCTGGAGGTATTCAATCCGGCAGTCTGCCCTGTTGAGGACGTTGGTCGACTTGCAGCGGGCGTGGCGCCCGAGTGAAGGCTGCCGCCGTGAACCCCTGCGCCTTGCGCTGGCGATTGGGGCGGCACAGACTGTGAAGCAGGCGGTGCCATAGTCCTTGCGCTGCTCGGATCCGACACCGGTGTGCTTGCCGCACTCGCTGCGCTCTGCTCGTACGACAAGTTTCCGCGCAGCAGTTGCAGCAGCTCCTTCGCAAAGGAGACGGGCACCAGTTGCATCAGCTTGGAGTCCACCAGATCCCCGATTCTGAGCCGAAAGGCGGTGTTCACAATCGCGGACGAAAAACCGAGTTCCGCGTCGCCTGTGGACAGATCTACGAAGCGCACTGTCGGCGGCGAGATGTTAATCGGCCGGCCGAACATGGCGGCCAGCGCCGTCGCCGCGCCGCCCATCATTTGATTCATCGCTTCCGCTACCGCGCTCAGGTGCAGTTCATTGAGCTCCATCGCCGTATTTGTCCCATCGCCGCCGAGCATCAGGTCCGCAATAATCTTTGCGTCGTTAATTTCAATAGCCAACGCGTTTGTCCCCGTCAGACCCGATGTGTACTCGACGCTGACCAAAACGTACGGGCGCGGAAAATCGGTGGGTACGTCTTCCGGACTCAGCACCGTGACATTCGGCGTGGTGATCTCCACTCGCTGGTTCAGCAACATCGAGAGCGATGTCGCCGCTGAGCCGAAACTGATGTTCCCGATTTCCCCCAGAGCGTCCTTGTCTTCTTCCGACAGGACCTCGCGCCCCTCTGAAGGCACCATCTTACTGTTCAGCAGGGCGTCAATCTCATCCTGTGACAGCTTGATTTGGTCGCTCATCGGAATGCGCCTCCTTCCACGTGTCAAGAATTTGCACTGCGTAGCGCTTCTTGCTGACGCCCACGTTGCCAGTGAACGTCGGCACGTCGTTAACCAGGATCTGCAGCGGCTGGCCGATTGGACTGGCCAGAGGAATGACGTCGCCGACTTGGATGTCGAGCAGTTCCTCCAGCGTCAATTCCGTGCTGCCGAGAACGACCGTTACGTCAGCCTGTGCGTCGAACATGTGACGCTTCAGCTCGGCGCGCTCCGGCTGTTCGACGGATCTGCGGGTCTTGCCTGGGTCCATGAAGTACTGGGTACTCAGCTTCGGCATCAGCGGCTCAATCGTCACGTGCGGAATGCAGATGTTCATCAGTCCCGTCGCCGCCCCAATACGGGCGCTGAGCGTGATCACCAGTACCGTCTCGTTCGGCGTCGTCAGGTGCAGGAACTGCGGATTGCTCTCTGTGGACAGCAACACCGGTGAAAGCGACTCGACGTTTCTCCAGGCTTCGGCCAGGAAGTCTGGCATCGAGCGGAGCGCTCGATTCAGCAACACCGTCTCGATCTCGGTGAGTTCCCGCTCCTTGTACTTGCCGGTCACCATACCGCCCATCAATCGGTCAAGCATCGCAAATACGATTTGCGGGTTGATCTCGATGACCACTTTTCCCTGCAAAGGACTAAACTCCATCACCTGCAACACGGTGAGGGTCGGAATGGAGCGAATAAACTCTTCGTACGGCACCTGGTCCACAGACTCAACCTGGACTTGCACGACGCTGCGCAATTGTCCGGACAAGTGTGTCGTAAGCAGCCGGGCGAAGTGCTCGTGGATACGTGAGATGATGCGCAGGTGGTCTTTCGAGAACCGCATCGCGCGGCGGAAGTCGTAGTTGCGCACGCGAGCGGTTTGACTTGCATCGCGGATCTCGTCCGCACTGACCTCACCGCTCGTCAGCGCCGACAACAGCGCGTCGATCTCGGCTTGCGACAGGATGTCCGACATCGTCTCACCCCCTCACTGCACAACCCAGGTCGAGAAGTAAACCTGCGTGATCTTTCCGCCCGGGATCAGAGCGTTCACTCGTCTCAAGATGTCCTGCGCCAACCGGTTCTGGCCATCCGCTGTCTTCAATTCGGCGTCGGTGAACTGGTGCATCGACTTGTTCACCGCATCCTGCAACATGGGCAACAAGTCCGTTATCTCGGACTTGGTCTCCTTGTCTGCCGCCTGTAGATGGGCCGTGAACTGGATCAACCCGTCCTTGGTGTTGGTCGTGTTCTCCGGCAAGTCCACCAGCAAGTCCTTCAACTCACTGGCTGTCGGAGGCTTTGGCGCATGTGGCTGCATGGCCGATTTGAAATAAAAATACCCGCCGACAGCCAACGCCACCAGAAGCCCCATTCCGCCAATTATGTACAGCATCAGCACTACCGGCCTCTTCACGTTCGCTCTTCCTTTCCCGTCACTGCCCCCGCCAGACCGATGGAGCGGTAGTACAACCTGGTCTGTTCTGCGATTTCGGCAGCGGTCTGTTGCACGACGTACTTGTGTCCATTGGTCATGGTGATGACCGTGTCGGGCGTTTGCTCCACCGATTCCATCAGCAGCGGATTTAACCACAAATCCGATCCGTTCAAACGCGTGAGCAAGATCACGGGACGACACCCTTTCTTCAGTGAGGCCGCCCGAATGCGGGCGGCCGCCCTTCACGTTAACTGTTCTTCAGGTTCACAATGTCCTGCAGAATGGCGTTCGCCGTGCCGATGATCTTGGAGTTTGCGTCAAACCCGCGCTGCGCGACAATCATCTCCGTGAACTCGCGCGTGAGGTCCACGTTCGACATTTCGAGATACCCGGCCTGCACCGTGCCTGTGTTGTTCTGCCCTGGCAACTGGAGTACCGGACCACCCGAGTTGTTGGAAACGTCGTAGAGAGAGTCTCCTACCTTCTGCAGCCCTGCCGGGTTGGCGAACGTAGCCAACGCCAAGTTGCCGATGCTGAGCCGCTGCGTCGACGTGGACACTACGTTGCCCCCGGCGTCCAGGTCGTTCACGGTGACCGTGACCGTTAGACTGCCGTCAGGACCGATTTGCAGATCCGGCGACGAAGCGAGAGCGAACTGACGGGACGCTACGCCCGCTGGACCAGCTGTCACAGCGATGGTGTTGCCAGCGCCTGGCGCACCGTAGGTATACGTTCCGTCATTCGTGCCATTCAGCGAGCTCACATAACTGGACAGAAGACTGTCCAAGTTCATTGGACGAGTCGAACTCATATCCAGCACGGAGGACGAGACGCCGCCCGATACCTGGTTCACATAGCCATATCCCTGTGCAATGGCGCCGTTCGGCAGCGTCAGGTTGTGGGCTTTGTCGAGCGTGAAATCCCCGGCCCGCGTGAAGTAGACGTGTCCTCCCCTGGACACGACGAACAGCCCGTCGCCATTGATGGCCAGGTCCAGGTTGTTGCCGGTCGACTGATCCGCCCCTTGCGTGAACAGCGTTTCGATACCGGCTACCTTGACGCCGAGGCCGACCTGTTGCGGATTGGTCCCGCCCATCGCGTTGTACGGAGCGCTTCCGCCAGTCATCGTCTGGCTCAACACGTCACTGAAGTCAACGCGGCCCGACTTGAAGCCGACAGTATTGACATTGGCGATGTTGTTGCCGATGACGTCAAGTTTCGTGGCAAATCCCTGCATACCTGAAATGGCTGAGTACATTGAACGTAACACGTGTCATTCCTCCTTCTATGATCTCGCTTTCGCATTGTCCCCCGTGCGCTCCACCGCCAGCGGTTCTGTCGGTCCCCGCCGGCAACGGCCTCCTATCGGTCCAGCCGCGGCACGGTCACAACGCTGTCAATATTGGTCACAATGTGCTCCTCCTGGTGGAGCATTGCGGTAATCACGGTGCGGTTCGGGACGTTGACGACAAACCCGGCGTTGCCGTACATCACATACGCGTCGCGGGCGCCTTTCTGTTCCGCCCGTTCCACAGCGCGTCCGACCTTTTGCCACTCATCCGGCGACAGACATAGCCCCCGCTGCTCCATGCGCTCTGCAGCGTGCCTGCTTACCTTCAAGGGCAGCGCTGCCTGTTCGGCTCGTTGCAGCACGTCCGCGAACGCCGGTCCAGAGACCTTGCCCCCGCTGGCCTTTGCTGCGTGGCCTGCCGGCCGCAACACCGGTGCGTGCGTCCTCGCCGCAATGCGGTCCAAGAAGTCCTGAGACAAAACCATCACTCCATCTTCGTCACTGCCGAGAGCGGATACGTGGAGTCTCCAATCAACAACTGCGGGTCGCCGTCAACCATCTTGAGCCCCTGCACGACTCCGCTCAACGTTTGACCTTGCTCGGTCGTGACCTCCACGGTCCGTCCAATCAACTGATGTTCGAAACTCATTTTCAAAAAGAGGGCCACGGACTCGTTCGTCTGCGCAACGTTGGTCATCTGCTCGAGCGCGGTGAACTGCGCCAACTGCGCGAGAAACTGCGAGTTGTCCTGCGGTTGCAACGGGTCCTGGTACCGCATTTGCGTGACCATCAGTTGCAGGAACGCATCCTTGCCAAGCGCCCCGCCCGGCAACACGGTGTTGCTCACGAAACATCACCTCCTATACCTGCAGATTTACGCGCCCTCCCGATTCACCCAAGTCCAGCGCCACAATCCGCACTCCGGTATCCGTTCGCGATGACTGCATCCACGCAGCGTCACGCCGAGACGTCCACTCGCGTTGACGCCGAGATGACGAATCCTCCTGAAAGCCCTGCGACAGCTGGGCTTGGCCGAAGACAACTTCCACCGAAGCGAGGTCCACGCCATTCGTTCGCGCAGCTTGTGCCAGTGCCTCCGCGTGTTGCGCCAGCCAGTGCACTGTCTGCGCCTGGTTCGCTTCCAAACGCAAGTGGAGGGAGTCCCCGTGTCGAACCACGGCAACCACGATATCCCCCATCCCTTCGGGATGAACCTTGACGCGCATCTCACTCGGCCCTGCCTTCACTTGCTGAAGCACGAGTTGCCCCAACTCAGTCGGCGCATGTGCGTGATCAAGGTGCACGACTGGTTCGCCAGCGCCTGCCCAGGCAGAGGTCGTTGGCGAAGTTTGCTGAGCTTGCAGCTGCCCCAAGGACTCTGGTAGATGGGTCATGCCAGCTTGAATGTGCCCAGCAGTTGATAGGCTGCTAGAGAAGTCATCCTCCGTTTCAACTGGACGCGAAACCGGTCGCAACCTCTCGTCAGCACTGTCGCCAACAAGCGGACTGTGCGGCCCGCCGTGGGCGTGCAGGCCCATCTCCCCGTTTCCCAGCGGCGGCTTGGACAAGGCTTGGGTGTTTTCATCCGCGGAAGGCGGTACGTGGCTGCCATTCAGCGTCCGCAAGAGCGCCGACTGCACAGAATTCGCACGGACATCTGCCGCGTTCTCAGGCAGTTCACGTACAGCGGAGCGGACCACAGCGTCCTGTGCGCGAGACTCACTCGCTGGCTGCCCCTGCGCTGCACCGTCGCCCTGCACCGCGCTGTGTGTGCCGACGGACTGTTTCAATTCCTGGCGGAATTGACCACCTGCCATTGCTGACAGCGTTGCTCCCTGTCGCTCGACTTGATCTGCCAGCACTGTCCGCATTGGGTGGGCTACTCGGCCGGGGTTCTTGTCGTGAAGTGCAGCTCCCGCCAAATTCACCCCGTCCACCGTACGCCTCTTTGAACCTGCCACATCCATGGCTGGCTGCGCCGGAAATCCATTGGATCGCATGCTCAACTCCACGAGCAAACTGAAGTGAAGCCCTGACAACGGTTCTGCGGTCGGCTTCGAACGCCGCGGAGAAGACTCTGTCTGTGGATTCACTGCGTCGTGCCAGGCCGCGGCCTTCGACATCAACATCGCTCTCACCTCCTTTCAAAGCGCTGCTCTTCCAGCTTAGCCACCGGAAGGCGGCGTCACGTTCGTCACAGAAGCGTTCCCCGCGCTGGCAGCAGATGCGCCGTCCGCCGCAGCGCTGTCCGTATTGGCCGCGGCGATTTGCGCAGCGAGTCCAAGAATTTGCGCCGCCTTAGCGGGATCCAGCTCTGCGAGGATCTGGCCGGAATCCGTTGCGGACATTTGCGCAACGACCTCGGCAGCATGCTGTACCGACCATTTCGCCAGCACCGTGGCTGCTGCGGAGGGATCCATTCCGGTTAGCACCGCGGCTTCTCTCTTGGCCTGTGCCGCTTGGTCGCGCTGCTTCGTCACGAGCGCCTGCAGCTGTTGCACCTGTTGCTGGAGTTTGTCGTTTTCCTGTTTAAGCTCGTCCAACTGCTGGGAGAGCTTGGCGTTCTGGTCGGACAAACTCTGCTCTTTCGCTCTCTCCACTGCGAGTTCACTTTGCGCGCTTGCGATTTGAGACGGCTGTTCCGCGCGCGCTCCGCTCAAATAATGGACGGTGGTCTGCCAAACAGGAACGCCGACAATCTGCAGCGCGATACCAATCATCACAACGGCCGCCAACATGGGCACGACAACAACGAGGAACAGCCAAACGAGCTTTCGCAGCCACGCGGGCTGTGGTGTTTCGATGGTCGCTGTGTCGGCCTTCATCTAGATCCGGCTCCTTCCAAACTTTAGTACAGCGCCCTCGTCGGCTTCCTTCAAGGACCGCTGCTCCTCGCTCCGGAGAAACTGCTGCGTCGCCTTGGCTTCAACAGTCTCCCAGCGGCGGACGTCCTGAAACGCTGTCTGCACGGTCCGGCGCTGTGCGTCCAGACGGCGCTGTGCCTCCCGCCATTGGCGCAGGCGCAAGTTCTCGAGTTGCTGCAACGAATCCACATACCCCTGCCACAACTGCAATTCCGCGGCTGTCCGGCAGTGGTTGCGCGTTGCCTGCGCACTGCGACGGCGATCTACGGCTTCGAGATAGGCTTGTTCCGCCGCCGCACACTCTCGAGCCCGCATGCTCAGCTCTAGTTCCGCGAGATCCTGGATGCCCTTCTTCAAGTCCACGAGCCGCGCCGCAAACTGCCTGTCCATCACTCTGAGCTCACCCCTGCCAATTGCTGCAGTTCGGCCAACGATTCTCCGAGAGCCACCGATTGTGCGCTGTCCTGCCGCAGGAATTGCACGATGTCGCGGTAACGGTCAATCGCCAGGTCTGTTTCCGGGTCGACCCCCGACTGATAGGCTCCGATTCGCAACAAGTCCTCAACCTCCCGGTATCGCTGCAACCAACGGCGAACCTGGTTGGCTGCGGCCTTGTGCTCCGGCGTGGCTAAGACGTTAAACAGCCGACTGATACTCGCCAGCACGTCGATGGCCGGGAACTGACCAGCGTTCGCCAACTCGCGCGACAGGACAATGTGACCGTCGAGAATGCCGCGGACCGCATCGGCAATCGGATCGTTCAAGTCGTCTCCGTCCACCAGAACCGTGTAGAACGCCGTGATGCTGCCGACCCCGGCGGGCCCGGCCCGCTCGAGAAGCCGCGGCAGAAGCGCGAACACCGACGGAGTGTAGCCTCGGCTCGTGGGCGGCTCCCCGACGGCCAGCCCAATCTCCCGCTGCGCCATCGCGAATCGGGTCACGGAGTCCATCATCAGGTTGACGGACTTTCCCTGGTCGCGAAAATGTTCGGCGATTGCCGTTGCGACAAAGGCCGCCTTGAGACGGATGAGCGCTGGCTGGTCTGATGTGGCAACGACGACGACGCTGCGCTCTCGTCCCTCCGGACCGAGATCGTGTTCGAGAAATTCCCTGACCTCGCGTCCGCGTTCGCCTATCAATGCGATCACGTTGACGTCAGCCGTGGTGTTCCTGGCAATCATGGACAACAGAGTGCTCTTGCCCACCCCGCTGCCTGCGAAGATGCCCATTCTCTGCCCTTCGCCGACGGACAACAGCGCGTCAATCGCCCGCACGCCCGTCTGCAACATCGTGCGAATCGGCGGGCGTTGGAGCGGGTGCGGCGCGGCGCTCTCGATGGGCCGCAGCTGAACGGAATTGAG
>CAZYAH010000054.1:0-7033 GCA_964645595.1 uncultured Alicyclobacillaceae bacterium
CGTCTTCGTCGCGGCGGTAGACCTTGCCGGGGACAATCACCTTGACGGGCACGTTCGGGCGCAGCCGTTCCATCGTCCGCACCTGCATCGGCGACGTCTGCGTGCGCAGCAAGAGGTTGTCCGTAAGGTAGAACGTGTCCTGCATGTCGCGCGCCGGATGGTCCTTCGGCAGATTCAGTTTCTCGAAGTTGTACTCGTCCGTCTCAATTTCGGGCCCTTCCACCACTTCGTAGCCCATGCTGATGAAGACTTCCTCAATCTCCTGGATAATCCTCGTTAAGGGATGCATAGATCCCCGGCTTTGGCGGCGGCCAGGCACCGTGACATCGATGGTTTCGCGCGCAAAACGCTGTGCCAGTTCCTGCTCAGCAATCCTCGACTCGGCCTGTTCAAAAGACGCCTGCAACAGGTTCCGCGTCTCGTTCACCAGCCCGCCGACCACGGGCCGCAACTCGGGGCTTAAGGAACCCATCTGCCGCGAGATTTGGATGAGCTCACTCTTCTTGCCCAAGTACTGCACTCGCCACTCGTCGAGCTCGCGGGCCGTCGCGACCTGGTCCAGCTCCGCAAGCGCCTGTTCGCGCAACTTGAGCAGCGACTCCTGCACTTCCTTGACGTCCATCTTCGCCTACCTCCCGAATATAAAAAAAGAGCATTCGCCCAAGGGACGAATGGCTCGCGGTACCACCCTCGTTGACAACGGGAGCAATAAGTCTGTACTGTGCTCTCGCGCTGTCCACTCCTGGCGCGTAACGTGCGCGCACGGCACCCCCTACATGGACCAAGCCTTTCTCAGGGGTGCAGCTCTGGGGTGAACTTCACGCCGGCATCAACCCGATTTGGCTTCCAGTCCACGGCCAAATCTCCCTGTGGAGCGATGCTCCGGGCTACTCTCCCCATCACAGCCTTTACCACACATATCCGTATCGACAGTATAGCGAACAGAGAAAAGCGGCGCAACCAGCGGGCGCCGCTTCAGTCCGCTTCGGGGAAGGAAACACACGCTTCCAACTGCCGCTCGAAGGCGACAAGTTCCGCCTGTTTCCGCTCGTCGTCCCAGCCAAACTGGGCGGCCAGCCAGTCGTTCAACGCGCGATAGGCGGCCGCTGCCTCGCGGCGTCGGAAAAACAGGCGCCCGGTCCGGCGGACGAGAAAGTCGGCGACATTAGTCGCCATCTCAAACTCCACCGCGTACTGCAGTTCCGCGAGCAACCAACGGGATGGAAAGTCCGCCGAAAGCTCTGCGGCAGCCTCATCCCCCGGCCCGGCTCCCGCCTTTGCCGCAAAATACCGCAGCTCTTCCGGCGAAATCTTCTCCGCCATCTCGATAATCTTACTGGCATTCCCGCCGTACTTCGCCAGCGACCGAACCACTTCTGCTGTGGCTTGCGAGGAGAGTTCAAACCAGGTGGAGACCATCTCGCCGAACCAACTGTTGTCGACCACGTCTCCGCCTGACAGCCGAATGTCCGCCGTGCGACACGGCACAAAAGGGCGTCCGTCCTCCGCCTGCAGCCGCCGCAAAACGAGGTTGACAACCCGCTCCGCCATCTTCCGGTACCCGGTCAACTTGCCGCCTGCGATGCTGACGAGCCCGCTTGGCGACACGAATATCTCGTCCTTGCGGGACAGTTCGGACGCCGACCTGCCCTCTTCGTGAATGAGCGGGCGCAGCCCGGCCCAACTCGACTCGACGTCGGCCAGGGTCAAGTGTGCAGAGGGAAACATGGAATTTGCAGCGGCCAACAGGTATTCGACGTCCGCGCGCGTTGCCCGGGGCCAATCTACATCTCCATGGTAGTCGGTGTCCGTCGTGCCGATGTACGTCGTCCCGTCGCGCGGGATGGCAAACACCATCCGGCCGTCGGGGACGTCAAAGTAGACCGATTGGCGGATGGGCAGCCTAGCGTGCGGAACGACGATGTGGACCCCTTTCGTCAAGTGCAGCCGCTTGCCCTGCCGCGACTGGTCGCTTTCGCGCAAGAGGTCCACCCACGGGCCGGTCGCATTGACCACGACGCGCGCGCGCACCTCGTAGTCCCGCCCCGCAATCCTGTCCTGGACGATGGCGCCCACCAGTTTTCGCCCCGTGGCGCTAGCAGTATATACAAATTTGGTAACTTCCGCGTAGTTGCAGCAGATGGCCCCATAATCCGCCGCTGTCTTCACCACTTCCATTGTCAGGCGGGCGTCGTCTGTGCGGTATTCAATGTAGAGACCAGCGGCTTTGAGCGTATCCTGGCGCAGCAGCGGCTCCGCCAAGAGCGCCTCGTCGCGGCTGAGCATTGTGCGGCGTTCCTCCGGCGCCACACCGGCCAACAGATCGTACACCCACAGTCCAACCGACGTGGCCGCCCGGCCGTACGTCCCCCGCTCCACTACGGGCAGGAGCATTTTCTCCGGGATGACGATGTGCGGCGCGTTGCGGTGCACAATGGCGCGCTCTCTCCCGACTTCCCGCACCAGTTGCACGTCGCCCTGTTTCAGGTAGCGCAGGCCGCCGTGAATGAGCTTGGTGGACCGGCTGCTGGTCCCGGACGCAAAGTCTGCCTTCTCCACGAGCCCTACCGATAGTCCGCGCGATGCCGCGTCAAGCGCAATGCCCGCGCCAGTGATGCCGCCCCCTATGACGAGCAGATCCAGCGTCTCTCGGCTCATTTTGGTCAAGTGTTTCATTCGCTCATGCGCTGCCATTCCAACCGCCTTGTGCATTCAACTCCCCCCCTTCCTGGCGAGAGGCCACGTCCGAACCGTTCACTCGGTTCTCTCCGTGGCCTCCCCAGTTACACCGTACCTGTGTGGCGTTTACGACTCGTCGGTTGCCCAGCCCATGGTCCGCTCAACCGCCCGCTTCCACCCGCGGTACAAGCGGTCGCGCGTGCTGTCATCCATCCTTGGCGAGAACACTCTGTCGACGCCGTTCCCGGCAATTTCATCGCGATTCCAGAACTCAACCGCCAACCCCGCCAGGTATGCGGCGCCGAGCGCTGTCGTCTCCGTCACCAGCGGCCGTTCCACCGGTACGCCGAGAATGTCCGCCTGGAACTGCATCAACAGGTTGTTTGCCACTGCTCCACCGTCGACGCGGAGCGCCTGCAGTTTGATTCCCGAATCCGATTCCATGGCGTCAATGACATCTTTCGTCTGATACGCGAGCGACTCCAGCGTCGCCCGCACAAGATGTTCTTTCGTCGTGCCGCGCGTCAGCCCGAACACGGCGCCGCGCGCGTACATATCCCAGTACGGCGCACCAAGCCCTGCAAAGGCCGGGACGACGTACACCCCATCGGTGTCCGGAACCTGGCTGGCCAGCGCCTCCGATTCCGGCGCAGTCGCAATCAGCTTCAGGCCGTCGCGCAACCACTGGACGGCCGCGCCGGCGATGAAGATGCTCCCTTCCAGAGCGTATTCGACTTTGCCGTCAACCCCCCAGGCGATGGTGGTGAGCAATCCTGACTTGGACTCAACCGCCTGTTCCCCGGTGTTCATCAGCAGGAAGCAACCGGTTCCGTACGTGTTCTTGACCATCCCCGGAAGGAAGCACGTCTGCCCGAACAAAGCCGCCTGCTGATCTCCGGCGATGCCCGCAATGGGCAGTTCCACGCCGTCAAACATGTCCGGGTGCGTCACGCCGTAAACTTCGCTCGACGGCTTGACTTCGGGCAGCACGGACGCCGGTACGCCGAGCTCAGTCAGCAGCTGCGCGTCCCACTGCAGTTCCCGGATGTTGTACAGCAGCGTCCGCGACGCGTTGGAGTAGTCGGTGACGTGGACCTGCCCCTTCGTCAGGTTCCACACCAACCAGCTGTCGATGGTCCCAAACAGCAGATCTCCCGCTTCTGCGCGGGCGCGAGCGCCCTCGACGTTGTCGAGCAGCCACTTGACTTTCGTCCCGGAGAAATAGGCGTCGATGACGAGTCCGGTCGCGCGGCGAACGTATTCCTCGAGCCCCTTCGCCTTGAGTTCGTCGCAAATCCCGGCAGTCCGCCGATCCTGCCAGACGATGGCGTTGTAGATTGGCTTCCCAGTGTGCCGATCCCAGATGACGGTGGTTTCCCGCTGGTTCGTGATCCCGACGGCAGCAATCTCGCTCGGCGACACCTGCTGTTCTGCCAGCACTTGCCGCGCCACGCTCAGTTGTGTGTCCCAGATCTCCAACGGATCGTGTTCTACCCAACCTGCCCGCGGGTAAATTTGCGTGAATTCCTTTTGGGCAACCCCGGCGATGGCGCCGTCCTTGCGAAACAAAATGGCCCGCGAACTAGTGGTACCCTGATCCAGCGCCAGTACGTACTTTTTGTCCACTGGCTCCCCCTCCTGTCTCACGAGTCAAACTCATGTGTCCAACCGCCCGCTTGGCCCGGTCAAGCGAACACTGCGGTGTAGAAGAGCGCCGCAAGCGCGCCGCCGACGACAGGGCCGACCACCGGGATCCAGGCGTATCCCCAGTCGGAGCCGCCCTTGCCAGCAATCGGCAGCACGGCGTGAGCGATTCGGGGGCCCAGGTCGCGCGCAGGGTTGATGGCATAACCGGTGGTTCCGCCAAGCGAGAGGCCAATCGCGACAACCAGAAAACCGACAATGAGCGGGTTGAGTCCGTCGGCGAACTTGTTGGCGCCAATGCTCAAAATCCCGAATACGAGGATAAACGTGCCAATAATTTCGCTTATCAGGTTCGCTCCGCTTGAGCGAATTCCTGGCGCGGTGCAGAAGACACCCAGTTTGGTCGCCTGGTCATCCGTCGCCTTCCAGTGGGGAAGGTAGTGCAGGTAGACCACGACCGCGCCGATAAATGCGCCGAGCATTTGCGCAGCGACATATGTCGGAACGCTGCTCCAGGAAAACTTGCCAGCTGCCGCGAGCGCAATAGTGACCGCCGGGTTCAAGTGGGCCCCGCTGAACTGCCCGACTGCGTACACAGCCACTGCAACGGCAAGGCCCCAGCCCATAGTAATTACAATCCAGCCAGAATTTTGCGCCTTCGACTTGTTCAGCACGACCCCAGCGACCACGCCGTCGCCGAGGATAATCAGAATGGCCGTGCCAATGACCTCCGCCAAGAACGCAGACATCTCGGTCGCCTCCTCATTGGTTCGTCTCAGACTTCTTGTGATCCGCTTGTGTCCTCACTCGTCAGCGGGAAGAGACTGCAGGACGCTGACCACGGCTTCCACGGCCGCGACCTCGTCGCTGCCCGTCGCTGTCACAGTGACCGTCGCGCCGGGTGGCAGGGCCAATGTCATCACCCCAATGGCACTTTTCGCGTCCACGGTCCGCCCGCCAGCCGTGATGGAGATCTCCGCGGAGTATGCGTTGGCTACACGGACCAACGCGGCCGCGGGCCGGGCGTGAATCATGCCCTGTACAACCACCGCCTTGCTGCAAGACATGGCACTACTCCTCCCTATCCTCCGGCGAACTCGGCAGCTTGCGCACCCGCGACGCTCGCTCCGCGTTTTTCACCGCGTCCGGAAGCGGCCGGCCGAGGCCGGTCTCGACGACAGCCGCAATCGCGCCTTCGACGAGCGGGGCATCGAGCAGAGCCACGCGGCGCCGCAGCGCCTCCGGCACGAGTTCGAGGGCCGTCTCACAACTGAGCAGTGCGCTGCCCAGGTCAAAGACCACGACGATGTCCGAATCGGGCGGGCAATCCTGGAGCGCCCGGACCACGGCGATCGCATCGGTCCCCAACTCTCCGCCGACGCCCGCGGCCACCCCGATGTGGACGTGTTCGTCCGAGAACGGGCGCAACAATTCGACCAGGCCGTCCGCAAGCAGTCGGCTGTGCGAAACAACTACAAGGCTAACGCATCCCATTCGCGGCGCTCGTCTCCTCCCGTCATGGCGCTATAGAGCTCTTCAAACAGAATGGCGCTGGATACACAACCCGGGTCGCAGGTCCCAACACTGCGCTCGCCAAGGTAAGCCGCTCGGCCCTTGCGGGCCTGCAGTGTCCGTGAATGCAGCGCCAGTTGCTGCGCCGCTTGCGTCGCGGATCGCAACCGTTCCGCCAGTGATCCGTGCCCCGTCCGCAAGATCTCAACGGCGGGCTGCCACACGTCCACCATCGTCTTGTCTCCGACTTCGGCCCGCCCGCGCGCCCGAATTCCGTCACAAGCCGCCTGCAATCCGTCGACAAACTGAGCTTCGGAAATGGCCTGAAACCCTTTCCACTGCATGCCCAGCTTCATGAACGCGGTTCCGTACAGCGGTCCGGACGCTCCGCCGACACTCTTGAGCAACGCCATGGCCACGCCGTTCGCAAGAGCGCCGAGGTCGGCATTGTCCGCCTGGGCTTCGGCGACCGCGGTGCGAAATCCCCTCGCCATGTTTGTGCCGTGATCTCCGTCGCCAATCCGGTTGTCCAAGTCGTTCAACAGCGACTCGTACCGGACCAACTGATCCCGGTAGCGAGTGAGAAACTGCAGAAACGAGTTCGCGCTAAAGGTCGACTCCACGTATGTCAACTCCTCCACGCAGGTGTACAGGCAGGAGCGTCCAGGAGGCCTTTCAACTCTGCGTCGAGCTTGAGCAGAGACAAGGAGAAGCCAGCCATCTCCAGCGACGTCATGAACTCCCCGACGAACGCGCGGTATACGGAAATTTCCGCGTGCTTGAGAATGTCGGCGACGCTGCGGTAGGCGATGTACAATTCGCTGAGCGGCGTCGCACCCAGCCCGTTGACCAGGACCGCCACCTCGTCGCCTGGTTTGACGTCCGCTTCGGTGAGAATTCGGTTCAGCAGTGTCTCGACGGTCGCCCGCGCCGACTGAATCGTCTCCCGGTGGGTGCCCGGTTCGCCGTGGATTCCCATGCCAATTTCTACTTCGTCATCCGCCAACGTAAAACTCGGTTTGCCGCTGGCCGGGACCGTGCAGGGCGAGAGAGCCATGCCCATGCTGAACGTGTTTTGCACCACGCGTTCCGCCACGGCCTTGACTTCCTGCAGCGTCTTCCCCTGTTCTGCTGCTGCGCCAGCAATCTTGTGCACAAAGACGGTGCCCGCGATGCCGCGGCGGCCGACCGTGTACGT
>CAZYAH010000054.1:7133-10298 GCA_964645595.1 uncultured Alicyclobacillaceae bacterium
TTCACCTTGTATCACCTCCTGTCCGCGCATTGTTGCAAGTTTTGTACCAAGTTTGCGGACGAAGGTCTGAGCCCTGGACAGCGCCTCTCTGCCAGACCTGAGTAGAGAACTTTGTTCAGTTGTGAAGGTTGGGCATTTGTCTCAAGCGGGGAATTTTTCGCAAGGCGTTGTTCGTTTCTACCAAGCCGTACTTGCGGGCCTTCGCCGCGACGGTCTTGTGCGTGAGGCCGAGCGCCTTCGCCGCGGCGTTAAAGCTCGGATAAATGCGAAGCGCCCGTGCGATGATACGGCGTTCGTACTCGGCCATCGTGAGCAGAGGTTGACCAGTGCGGTCTGCCGCTGCTTCGAGTGCCAGCGGATCGTCTGGATCCGCGCTGAATGAAAGGTCGGAGGAAGCGTCGTTCACGCTGATGTATTCTGGCAGGTGCTCGGGCAACACCACAGACCCGTCGCACAAGTTCATGGCCTGTTCAATGACGTTCCTGAGCTCACGGACGTTTCCTGGCCAGGCGTACTGCTGCAACAGGGAGAGCGCGGTTTCCGAACAGCCTTCGACCGCCTTTCCGACAACGGGTCGCAACTCGCGCAGGAAAGTCTGGACCAATTGAGGAATGTCGGACTTGCGGTCGCGCAGCGGAGGCATTTGCACCTTGACGACGTTGATCCGGTAGTAGAGATCTTCCCGGAACCGTCCCGCTCGCACTTCCGCCAGAAGATTGCGGTGCGTCGCCGCGACAATCCGCACGTTGAGCGGAATCACCCGGTCGCCGCCGACCCGCTCCAGTTCCCGTTCCTGCAACACGCGCAACAGCTTGGCCTGGACTTCGAGCGGCAATTCGCCGATTTCGTCGAGAAAGATGGTGCCGTTCTGCGCGAGCTCAAACTTGCCTTTGCGCGTCGCAATCGCACCGGTGAAAGCGCCGCGTTCGTGCCCAAACAGCTCGCTCTCGATGAGGGTAACGGGAATGCCAGCGCAGTTGACGCGGACAAACGGCCCATGACTGCGCGCGCTCGCTTCGTGAATGGCTCTGGCCACCAGTTCCTTCCCTGTGCCGCTCTCTCCGGTAATCAGAACAGTGGATTGCGACTTGGCGGCCTTGTCCGCGATACACAACGCACGGTACAGCAGAGGGCTACATCCGGTGATTGACCGAAACGGCGAACTCAACTTTGTTTTTGCCGCCAGTTCTTCCGCCGACGACTCGAACACGGAACTGTTCATCCGGAATCACTCCCTACGCTGATCTATGCTTGTCACAGACCGGCATATTCGTCGGCAGTCCGCGGCAACCGAGGGCTGCATATGTTGTAGAAAAGCGCCATAATCATTCCACAAGAACTTCGGCGCTCATTGTCCGAATTTTCACACACTAGAAAGGAGGGGATCCGAATGGTACTTGAACTGTTGCGGTCGCTGCTGATTGACTGGGCGTTGGATACGCGAAACGAAGCCATGTTTCGCAACCTAGTTTCACCGAACTGGGAGCAATTCGTCGTGGGGGCAGAAGAGGAGCCGGTCCCCTGCAAGGTGTGCACCAACCACCTGGTACTGTGGGACCGCAAGACGGGGCGGCTTGCCGCGTTTCGGTTAAACGGCATTGCGGAGCGGGTTGTCGTGGCAGTAGCGGAGGACGAATGGGATGAACGCGGATGGCGGGACTTCTACGGGTTTACCGTGTATGATCGGTTGCGCAGCGCCGGGTTCAAGCTGCACGCCATGTGGCTGCCGGCGGAGCCTGCAGAATTTCAGCGGCTGACCGAATCGTACCGGGTGATTCACCCGCGCCAGCTCGTGCTGCAGTATCCCACCAGGACCCTTACGGTCCACTGCGACTAAGGCCCTAGGGCGAAACACAACGGTCTTGGTCCATCCGGGAGATCACGAGCTGGCTGGCAGGCACACTTCGACGGTTGTTCCTTCATTTAACTGACTGCGGATCTGCATGCGCCCGTTGTGGGCCTGAACAATCTGGTAGCTTACCATCAACCCCAGGCCCGTTCCGGACTCTTTGGTCGTGTAGAACGGTTCCCCGAGGTGCGAAAGGTTTTCCTCCGGTATACCCACGCCTTGATCCCGGAACCGGATGACGACTCCGGTCTGCGGATCATGCATCATTTCGATGGTGATCTGTCCGCCCTTCGGCATCGCTTCGATGGCATTCTTGAGAACGTTGATAAACACCTGCTTAATTTGGTTTTCCTCGCAGAGAATATTGGGGACGCCTGGCCCAATACTCGTCACAATCTGGACGTTGTTGAGAATGGCCTGCGTGTCCAAAAGCGCAATGACGCTGTGCAAAAGCTCCTGCGGGCTTTTGCTCTGAAACTTCACCACGTGCGGTTTGGCCAATATCAGAAATTCCCCGATGATGAGTTCAATCCGATTCATTTCGCTGAGCATAATCTCTATGTACTCCCGGCCCGCTTCCACTTTTCCCTGCAACAGCTGTAGGAATCCTTTCATGGCGGTCAACGGATTGCGCAACTCGTGCGCGACTCCGGCTGCCAACTGTCCGACCACGGCGAGCTTGTCCGATTTGCGCAGCAATTCCTCAGTGGCCATCCGTTCCGTCACATCGCGCATCACCATGACCACTTTGTCCAGCTGTCCGCTGTGGCCGACTACGGGAGACCCTGTCCCTTCTACGACAATCCACCCTCTGTCCTTGTGGCGATAGCGAAACTGCGATTGAAACGGTTTCAGACTGTCCCGCAAACGCGCAAGGTGGCTGGAAACCAGGCCTTGATCCTCTGGATGCACGGCGTCAATGAGACTTGTTGCGGCCATGTCTGCTCCACCCCATCCCATCACTGCGGCGTGCGATGGAGACATGTAAGTGACGCGGCCCTCTGCATCGAGGACGACGATGACGTCGAGCGTATTTTCGGCAATCAAGCGGTACTTGGCTTCGCTTTCGCGATACGCGTCCGCCATTTTGCGATACTGTACAGAAAAGGTATAGATGACAAACAGGAAAAATAAAGTGAAAGCGGCCTCAGTCGCCAGCAATACGTGATTGTCGATGCTCAGGAATCGTGTCAGAACAATCGTAAAAATAAGGACAGGCAACGCCGCCGCTTGGAACAGTTGCCGCCAAGAGTAGGCGAGATTGCCGATGGATCTGCGAATCCCGACGTAAAGGACAATGTTCACGATTTCAAACG
>CAZYAH010000055.1:0-2907 GCA_964645595.1 uncultured Alicyclobacillaceae bacterium
CTCCAAGCTGTTCCACTTTATTGATGGTAACGTTGTCGATGTGTTGGTTATCACCGGCAGGCGCGACGATGCCTTTGATGAATGTATCGGGGTTGGCTTGGACGTTTAGGTACAAGGGTACTTCGATGAAAACCGGATCGTTTACAAAGGCAGAGACATAGCGTTGCCACTCACCTTCGTAGTAAGATTGGTGGGGCTTCTCCAGTACCTGCTTGGTATTCAGGTGGTTGAGCCAAATGCCGATGAGTGCGACAAGTCCGGCCGCCGCGATGGCAACTCCGGGTACAAACCTCTTTGCCAAACGCACTGTGGCGTTCACCCCTTTATTGAGAATGACGTGTAAAGAGTGCTGTAAACTTATGGGGTTCGATGAGATTTGTATGCAATATAAAAAATATTTTGTCAAATCGAAGTAAACTTTGTCCCAATTTCTGTGAGTGCGGTTTGACATCACTGGTGCCCCGCGAACGACGTTGGTTGCGGAAACGCTGGCTGCGGTCGAAACGTGAAGAACGCAGTGATTAGAAGTACAATGACGAAGAGAATCACCGTCAACCTGAGCATGGTTGTTGACCAACGTGTCTGCAATGAGAGGATGAATGGTATGCACAAGTACGATCCGCTGGACTGGATTCACCAATGGGACGACTTCGAGATGATGATGTACGCCCGCACTGAGCAAGAGGGGGATCCCGGCATCTTTATGCAGGTGTCGCGCAAAGTCGTGCAGGACGGCGCCGAAGAGTGGGAAATCATCTACGACCGAAAGATTGCCGATCTGTTTGAAGTCGCAGCAGAACCGGGCACCGACGAGTGGCACGAGCAAATTCTGCGGCAGTATCTAAACGCGCATCCCACTCTGGTGAACGACGAGAAACAGTACCTGGAACAATACATCGCCGGCAGATAAGGGCAACGATGTTCCACCTTAGTGGCGGACGGCTGTTGGGAGAGGTGATTGGAAATGGGCAAGAAGCAGAAGCCGAAAGTGGAGCGAGAAATTCAGGATAAGCCGGACTACGCGGCAGACTGGTTCCGGCCACAACCTAAGCCGGTGAAGGCGAAGGATGAGTCGCTGCTCAGCGTCGAAGACCACCTGTCGAAATCGACCGTCACCAAGCTGGCCGCGCTGAAAGCCGCGATGGTGGCCGAGAGTCAGGAACAAAGTGCCGAGAAAGTCAATGGCAAGTCGGCACGCCGAGCAGAGGCAAGGCATGGTCAATCGGCAGAACCTGCGGACGACGGCGAGAAGTCGTTTGCCGAACTGTTCGATCCGGTGGATGAAGACGACGAAAGTTTCGAAGATCTGCTCCAAAAATCCAAACTGGACTGGCGGGCGTTCAAAGAATGAGTGCCGATGGAGGCCGGCTCGTTCGCTGGTGCGTGCAAACAGAAGATAGGATCGGCATGGTCCGCGATGTGGTCGGCACCATCGCCACCGCGTCGGCGAACGTGGAAGCGATGGAGGTCGTGGCTGGAGTACTGTACATCCGGTTTCGCGTGGCAAGCGATTCGCTTCGCCGACTGCGCTCGGAAGTCATGCGAATTCCGGGGGTCAAGCGGATCGATGACATTGAAAAACTTCCATTTGAAGAAGACGAGGCGCGCCTCGTCCGCCGCGTTATGAACCACACGGACGCGGTGGCGGATATCTCTTTCGGAGATCTCGTCTTTGCGAGCGACGAGATGCGTCGGGTGGTCCAGATGGCGAAGTCTGTAGCGCAAGCCGACATACCGGTTCTCATCTGCGGCGAAAGCGGGACGGGCAAGGAACTCCTGGCCCGCGCCCTCCACAGTGCGTCGCAGCGGCGGGAGCGCCGCTTCGTACCGGTCAACTGCGCGGCCCTACCCGACGCCCTCATGGAGAGCGAAATGTTCGGCTACGTCGAAGGCGCCTTCACGGGTTCGGCCAAAGGCGGGCGCCCCGGCCTGTTTGAAGTGGCGGACGGGGGGACGCTGTTCCTCGACGAAGTGGGCGAGCTGAATCCTGTGCTGCAGGCAAAGCTGCTGCGCGCACTGGCGGACGGCGAAATTCGCAGAGTCGGCGCCCCAAGTACCGTCCACGTCGATGTACGCGTCATTGCGGCGACAAACCGCGATCTTCGCGAGATGGTGCACACGGGACAGTTTCGCAAGGACCTGTTTTACCGCCTGAACGTCATGCCTTTGTTTGTCCCGCCTCTGCGCGAACGGAAAGCGGATATTCTGCCGCTCGCCGAGCACTTTCTGCGGAAAATGGAAAGCAAGTTGGGACGTGCCTACCGCCTTACCGCGTCCGCTCAGAAGCGCCTTCTCACCTACCATTTTTCCGGAAATGTCCGGGAGTTGCAGAACATTGTCGAGCGGGCGTGTTACCTGGCGCAAGGTTCCACGATTGACGAGCACCACCTCTGGCTAGAGGCGCCGGAATCTCCGCCGACAGGCGTCGAACTGGGGGAAGGCACCCTCAAAGAGCACGTTCGTCGATTTGAGCTGCAGTTGATTGAACAGGCCATCCAGGAGTGCGGCAGCCTGCGGGCGGCGGCCCGGCGATTGGGCGTTACGCACACCACGTTGTCCAACAAGCTGCGTGCGCGTGGAATCGACGTCGAGCCGAGCGATGGCTAATTTGTTTGCCATTCCCGGCTAATTTTCGTGCCATACGGTGCGTTGAGCGGACGGTATTTCCTTAATATTTCGTCATTCTGTGCGAGGTTCGGCGGTTGGCACGAATTTTGCATAAGAAGAGTGCAGAGTGTTTTTCACGTTGAAGGAGGCGTGACGAATGCGACGCAGTCTTCTTACAAAGCTGGTTCACTTGCCGAACGGCGACGGCAGCGCGGAACTGCTCGGCAGTATCACCCCGCCGCTGTTTCAGACATCGACGTTTGTCTTCGACTCGGCGGAACAGGGAGGCAGGCGCTTTGC
>CAZYAH010000055.1:3007-10219 GCA_964645595.1 uncultured Alicyclobacillaceae bacterium
GAAGAAGTTCGGCGTGACCCACACGCTCGCCAGTCTCGGTGACGAGGAGGCAGTGCGCCAGGCGGTTCGGCCGAATACCAAAGTGATTTACGTGGAGACACCGGCCAATCCGACCATGGAGCTCGCGGATATCGCCGCATGCGCCAAGGTCGCCCGGGAGATTGGCGCCTACGTCGTGGTCGACAACACGTTTGCGACGCCCGTACTGCAGCGGCCGATTGAGTTGGGCGCGGACATCGTGGTGCACAGCGCGACCAAGTACCTCGGCGGCCACGGAGACGTGGTGCTCGGCGTCGCGTGCGGTCCGCGGGACGTCATGGACGAGATTCGCATGACGACGCAAAAGGACATCGGCGGGAGCGCCGCGCCGTTTGACGCCTGGCTGATCTTGCGCGGCATGAAGACGTTGGCGCTGCGCATGCGCCAACACGTTGGGACGGCTCTCGAAATTGCCGAGCGGTTGACGCGCCACGAAGCGGTATCCAAGGTTTATTTTCCTGGGCTCCCGGACTTTCCGCAGCGCGACCTGTTTCGGCGCCAAATGTCCGGCCCGGGCGGCGTCATCAGCTTTGTCCTGCGCGGCGGGGTGGAAGCAGGGATTCACTTCCTCAACCGGCTCGAACTGTGCAAGCGCGCAGTGTCGCTCGGGGAAGCGCATACTCTCGTTCAACATCCAGCCAGCATGACCCACTCGCCGGTGCCTGCGGATGTGCGCCGGCAGATGGGGATTGAAGACGGCCTGATTCGCCTGTCGGTCGGACTTGAGGATTGCGAAGACATCTGGGCGGACCTTCAGCAGGCGCTCACGGCATCCCAGGAGGCGTGCGAGGTGTCGCTCGAGTCGCCGTTCTGAGCCGACGTTCTGAGCTGCCGTTGACGGTTCCACAACGCGGCCGTTACAATGGGGTCAATATTCAGTCATTGGCAGGCGCAAGGGGCGTTCGAGTGTGCAGAGACACTGCGAGATGCATCGCTGTAAACACACACTATCCAGTTGCAAAATCCGAATCGTCCACGGGTGACCGGAAAAATCCGGTCACCCTTTTTTCTGCTAAAGCGCTAGCAGGATGCCGCACTAGCCAAATGAGGTTACTGACGAGGAGATGATGGCATGGACACAGTGGTTTTGTCGGGGCAGGAATTGACGCGTCAACAGTGGTTGGACGTTGTTCGACAGCGGGCGCGTTGTGAAATTGGGGACGAAGCAGTGAAGCGGGTGCAGAGGAGTCGCGAAATCATCGAGGAGCAGGTGCGCCAGGGCCGCACAGTCTACGGGGTGACGACCGGGTTCGGCAAACTGAGCGACGTCTTCATCGACTCGGCCGATGTCGCCCAGTTGCAGGTGAACTTGATCCGCTCGCACGCCGTGGGCGTCGGGACGCCTTTTCCAACCGACGTAGTGCGGGGCATCCTCCTGCTGCGGGCGAACGCCCTGGCCAAGGGCTACTCCGGGATTCGCTTGGAAACGCTGCAGTTGCTCGTCGACATGCTCAACGCGGGCGTCCATCCGGTGATTCCGTCCCAGGGGTCGCTCGGCGCCAGCGGGGACCTCGCGCCGCTCGCGCACATGGCGCTGGTCCTGATTGGCGAAGGCAAGGCGGAGTACAAGGGATCTGTGCTGCCGGGAGCAGAGGCGCTGCGGGCTGCCGGTCTCAAACCTGTGCAGTTGGAGGCGAAAGAAGGACTCGCGCTCATCAACGGGACGCAGGCGATGACGAGCGTCGGCCTGCTCGCGCTGTCGGAAGCGGAGCGACTCGGCTTGGCTGCGGATGCAGCCTTGTGCCTCACGATGGAGGCGCTGCGGGGAGTCATCACGGCGTATGACAGCGATTTGCTGCACACGCGACCGCACACCGAACAGGAGGTCGTCGCCGCGCGCGTGCGCTCCTGGCTGGCGGGCAGCAAGCGGGTTACCGAGCAAGGCGAGATCCGGGTCCAGGACGCTTACTCGTTGCGCTGTGCACCGCAGGTCCACGGCGCCTCCTGGCAGGCGTTCGGCTATGTGGAGCGCGTGCTCGCAACCGAGATGAACGCGGCTACTGATAATCCCATCGTCCTCCTGGACGGCAGGATTGTCTCGGGCGGCCAGTTCCACGGCCAACCCGTCGCGATTGCCATGGACTTTCTCAAGATTGCGGTCGCGGAGTGGGCGAACATCTCCGAGCGGCGCATTGAGCGTCTGGTCAACCCGCAGCTCAGCGGCCTGAACCCGTTTCTTGCCAAGCACCCGGGGCTCGAGTCTGGCCTCATGATTGCGCAGTACGTAGCCGCGGCGCTCGTCAGCGAAAACAAGGTGCTGGCGCACCCGGCGAGTGTCGACTCCATTCCTTCTTCCGCCAACCAGGAGGACCACGTTAGCATGGGGACCATCGCAGCCCGGCAACTGCGGGACATTGTCCACAACGCAAGCAAGGTCATCGCGATTGAAATGATCTGCGCGTCGCAGGCGCTCTATTTGCAAGGCGCAGAGCAGCAGACGTCGGCCAAGACGCAACAGCGCCTGGAGTGGATCCGCCAGATTGCGCCGCCGCTGGACGAGGACCTGTCGACCAGCGAGTTCATCGACAACCTGGCCGCTGCCCTATTGACTTGTGACGACTGGCTGTAAAGGGTGAGGTTAGTCTGCCCGCTCGTCCCAAATCGGGGATGGCGGTTCAGCCTGCCCGGCCGCCTGCGTGGGCGCACCTGCTTGAGGTTGGTTGCGGAAGCGGGGAACGGTTTGCGACAGGCGGTACACGTCCAGGGCTTTCTCTAGTGCTTCGCGCGGAATTCCTAACTGGATTCCGGCTTCCTTAAGCCCGATGTCGTGCGCAAGCGCGTGTTTGACGACTTTGGCCGCGGTGTCGTAGCCGACTTCCGTGTTGAGCGCCGTGGCGAGCGACAGCGTCTGCTCCGCATAGGCGAGACAACGCGCTTGGTCGGCCTGGATGCCGTCGACGCACCGCTCGGTGAACGCGCGGACCGCATTCGCGAGAATCTGAATTTCGTGCAGGAAGTTTGCCGCCATGACAGGCATCATCACGTTCAGCTCGAGCTGGCCTGCGCCGCCAGCTTGCGCCACCGCCAAGTCGCATCCCTGCACCTGGTAGGCCACCATGTTCAACATCTCCGCCATCACCGGGTTCACTTTTCCGGGCATGATGGAAGATCCCGGTTGCACCGCTGGCAGCTCGATTTCGCCAAGGCCGGTGCGGGGGCCGGATGCCAGCAGGCGCAAGTCGTTGGCAATGCGCTGCAGAGCGAGCGCCAGGTTGCGAAGCACTCCGCTGACGAGCACCACTTCGTCGGGGTTCTGGTTAAACGCAAACGGATTCTCCGCGGGATGAAACTGAAGTCCGGTGTACTCCGCGACAAACTCGACCGCGGTTTGCGTGAAACCTGGTGGGGTATTGATTCCGGTCCCCACCGCATTGCCGCCGAAGCCAATCGAGAGCAGACTCGCTGCCGCAGCTTCCAGCCACCGGCGGTGGCGGCGGACGTTTTCAGCGTACGCGGCAAACTCGTCGCCAAGGCGCATGGGGACGGCGTCCTGCAGGTGGGTTCGGCCCGCTTTCACAATGCCGCGAAACTCGTCGGCTTTGCGTTCCAGTGCGCTTTGCAGCAGAGCTAAAGCGGGATCGAGCTGGTGTGCCAAGAGCTCCATCCCGGCGATATTCATCGCCACGTGGATGGTGTCGTTGGTCGATTGTGATCTGTTGACGTCGTCGTTCGGGTGCACCAGTCCCATGTCGCCGGGCGTTCCGCCCAGCAGTTCTGCGGCGCGCGAAGCAATCACTTCGTTTGCGTTCATGTTTTGCGAAGTCCCGGCACCCGCCTGGTACACGTCCACCACGAACCACTCGTCAAACTTCCCTGCAATGACTTCCTCCGCGGCGGTGCAGATGGCCGACGCCTTGCGCGGCTCCATGACCCCGAGCGCCGCGTGCGCTTTCGCCGCAGCCCACTTGACAATCCCTTGCGCGCGGATGAACGCGCGCGGCAACCGGAGGCCGCTGATTGGGAAATTGGCTACTGCGCGCGCGGTTTGGGCGCCGTAGTACGCGTCAGCCGGAATTTCCAGTTCACCGAGCGAGTCGCGCGCAATGCGCGTCGGCTTTGTCATTTGCACCGCTTCCTTTCTGGTCAGTTTCCGAATTGAGAGAGCCGTGCCGCGACATCGCGGCCATGCTATAACCAACAACACTATTGCCGAAAAGGCGCGTGGCTAAACTCCGCTTTGGTGGCCTGCGCTTCGTTGATGTACTCTAAAAGAGGGAAACGGTGCACAGGAGGGGCGGCAATGAAAACCGGTGTGTTTGCTGTGAAAGGTATGGCCTGCGATCACTGCTCGCGCGCGGTCGAGCGGGCGCTTTGCGACTTGCCTGGAGTGCAGAGTGTGGTGGTGGATCTCAGCACGGGCAAGGTCACCATCGAGATGGATGTGGATATTGCCCTCGGCGACATTCGGGCCGCAGTGGAAGAGGCCGGATACGAACTGGTCTCGTGAGCGGACGGCGGCGCTTGTCATGCAGGCAAACGGCCCATACGGCGGCCTATTCATAGATATTCCACCCGGCTTCAGGTATGATGGACGTGATATCAATCATCCCGGACACAGGATGGAGGAATGGCGATGGCGCAGATCCACGCAGTCGTCGGACTGGTGACGTTGATTGTGGCCGCAGGTCTGCTGATCTGGAACGGTGTGCGGGTATTTCGCAATCTGTCGGCGCCCAGTTACCGAATGGTTCTCGTTGGATTGCTCGATTTGCAGGTATTACTCGGACTGATCACATTTGTTCTGCACCCCAGATACGGACTGTGGTTGTTGCACCCGCTGTTTATGCTCACGGCCGCTGGCATCGCCCATGTGCTGCTCAAGGATAAGCGGCCTGCCAAGACGCAGCTGTTGGGCTACTTCCTCGTTTTCGCCCTCATCGTAATTGGCGTCTCGCTGCGGTAGCGCGCCACTTGCGAGTGGTCAAGCCTTGGTAACAGATGAAGGCGGCGGGAGCAGCGTTCGCCAAACGGATTTTCGCCTGCCGGTCGGGCAACGACCGGGAATGCCCCATTTTTGGCACACAGTTTAGGGAATGACTATCAAGCAGGCGAGGATCTGAGACAGAAAGGAATGGCATGCGTTTGACAGCAACGATTTCACAGTGGAGAGAGCAACTGCTGGTCGCGCTGGAAGTGGCAAAAGAGGCGGGAGACTATTTCCGCTCGCGCATACACGACGTCCGCGAGGTGAAGACCAAGTCGTCGCCGTCGGACCTCGTCACCGACGTGGACCCAGAGTGTGAGCGCCGGATTCGAGCGGGGATTGCAAAGCGGTTTCCGGATCACCGCGTGCTCGGCGAGGAATCGACCGCGCCAGGCGCTGCAGCGTCGGCAGAGGCCGCAGCGAAGGTCGCCTCTGCAGAGCATCTGTGGATTGTCGATCCGCTGGACGGCACAACCAACTTCGTTCACGGGATTCCGCTCTCCGTCGTCTCCGTGGCTTACGCAGAACGCGGGACACTGTGCGTCGGCGTGGTTTACGACCCGTATCGCCAGGAACTGTTTTACGCGGTGCGAGGCGGCGGCGCCTACGTGCTGAATCCCGGGGAATCCTATACCCTGGCAGCTGACGGGGTGGTCAATCTGCCGGGTCAGCGACTGCAAGTCAGCACAACCGCGCCCCTTGCGCGGTGTGTTGTCGCGACCGGCGTGCCTACGCGCGGCGAGTCAAGAGCGTGGACTACGGAGGCTGCGGTTCGGCTGATGGGAAAGGTGAAGAGTTTCCGCGCTCTTGGTGCGGCGGCCCTGCACCTGGCATATGTTGCGAGCGGACGGATTGACGCGTTTTGGGAATATGACCTGAACGCCTGGGACCTGGCCGCCGGAGTCCTGCTGGTACAAGAAGCGGGCGGAGTGGTCCGGGAAATCGGCGGCTCTCCCTATCACATCGAGGTACGGGACGTCATTGCGGCCGGGAGTTCAGACATCGCGGACGAACTCAACCGCGCGGTGCAAGTTCCCGGCAGCTTGAAGGGATGACACAAATGACACATGAAGTAAACGGACAACTCGCGCACGAACGAGCCCTGCAGAGGATTGAGGAATTGGCCCAGTTGCCCGTGTACCGCGAGCGGCCGGTTGCGCTGTATACCGATTTGTACCAGTTGACGATGATGTACGGACACTACAAGGCGGGCCGCCACCGGCAGAACGTGGTATTCGACTTGTTCTATCGAACAACTCCTTGCAACAACGGCTATGTCATCGCCGCCGGTTTGGAACAAGTTGTTTGGTATTTGCACAACCTGCGGTTTGACGAAGAGCAAATTGCATATTTGCGCGGACTCAACCTGTTCGACGAGGCGTTTCTCGAGGAACTGCGGCAGTTTCGGTTTACCGGCGACCTCTACGCCGTACCCGAGGGAACGCTTGTGTTTCCTCAGGAACCCATCCTGCGCGTGGAAGGAGCGCTGTTTGAGGTCCAACTGATTGAGTCTGCGCTGCTGTCGTTCATCAACCACCAGAGCCTGATTGCGACCAAGGCGCAGCGGATTGCGGATGCGGCCGCCAGCGGCAAGGGCAAACCTGGGCCGGTGATTGAGATGGGACTGCGCCGGGCGCAGAACATGGACGCAGCGGTGTTCGGGGCGCGGGCCGCCTTTATCGGCGGGTGCGTCGCCACGAGTAACGTTTTGGCGGGGCAGTGTTTTGGCATTCCGGTAGCGGGCACGCAGGGGCACGCCTGGATCCAGAGCTTCCCGTCCGAACTGGACGCATTTCGCGCGTACGTAGAAGCCTTTCCAGACCACGGTGTGTTGCTCGTCGATACCTACGACGTTTTGCGCAGCGGCGTGCCAAATGCCATCAAGGTGGCCAAGGAAATGGAAGCGCGAGGGCTGCGCCTGAAAGGGATACGGATTGACAGCGGAGATCTCGCCTATCTGTCCAAACGCGCGCGAGCGATGCTCGACGAAGCCGGGTTGTCCTATGTTACGATTGTGGCGTCTGGCGACCTCGATGAGTGGACCATCCGCGACCTGATCATGCAGGGCGCCAAGATTGACAGCTGGGGCGTCGGAACCAAGCTGATTACCAGCTACGACTGTCCGACACTGGGCGGCGTTTACAAGCTTGTCGCACAGGAAGTGGACGATGTGCTCCAACCGCGCATCAAGGTTTCCGAGAACGCGGACAAAGTGACCAACCCTGGCAAGAAAAAAGTGTTACGATTGT
>CAZYAH010000056.1:0-10218 GCA_964645595.1 uncultured Alicyclobacillaceae bacterium
GCCGGCGCGTGCAGTGGCGGCAGTACATCGAGCACTGGTTGGTAATCAGGAACAGTACCCGGTCCGGATAGCGGTGCGTGAGCCCCAGCACCGGCGCGTCGCCGTCTTCGTCGAGCGGGTCTTCCATGTCCCACGGAGATCTCTGCATCTCGTTGGACAGCGGAACCGCCTGCATGCGAATGGGGCAGTACGGGTCGTCCGGGTCCATCAGCATGGCGTAGTACGGCGTGATCCGCAGCGGAATGGACTCGCGGACGTGCTTGACGCCCTCCTCCTCGTCCGGTGTCAGGTTGATGACTTTGCGCAAGTCGTCAATTGTATTGATGGTATGGGTCAGCTGCCACTTCCAATCGTTCCACTGTTCGTCCGTCACGTCTTTCCACAGCTCAATCTCGCGAAAGTGCCGGTTTTTCTTTCCGTACCGGTAGGTCAGTTCGCGTTCTGCGATGCTCATCGGAATCCCCCTTGTCTCGCCGCGCTGTTTACACGAGCGCGTACTTTTCCGCGAAAACCTGCATCAACTCTGGCGTTGTGCGCACCAGGTTGAGCGCGTGCTCCGCGTGTCCCTTGCAGTAGCCGTTGCCAATCACCATGATGACGTCCTTGCCGACGCCTTCCGCGCCTAATGCCGCCGCGGTGAAACTCGTAGCCATGCTGAAGAAGTAGACGGTGCCAAGCTCCTTCGCACAGAGAATGGACGCCATCTCCGTGTTCGGGACGTTGACACAGTTGATGACCACATCCGCTAGCTCCGGCAGCTCGCGGGAGACCGCCTGGTACACCGCTGCTGGCTGCGTCGCGTCCAGGTTGAGGACTGCGTCCGCCCAGCCGAGTCGCGCGACGCGGGCGCACGCCTCTTCGCCGTATTCCACCGCGACAATTTTCCCGCTCCCGCTGGAGAGCCTGGCCTGGCGCAGCACGGTCGTGCCGGATTTGCCTCCCGCCCCGAAGATGACCACCGACTGCCCAGGCCCGACCAGCCGAGCCGTCTGCGCCGGCGCACCGCAGATGTCGAAGATGGCGAGCGCCACTTTGTCCGGAATGTCGGACGGCATCTTGGCGTAGATACCGCTTTCAAAGAGAACGGCCTTACCACGGATCTCGACCTGCCCGTTCTTCATGTCGATGCGCCGAATCTCGTCGATGACAAGCGGTGTCAGGGACAGGGAGACGAGAGTGGCGATTCTGTCCCCTACCTTTAGATCTCCGCGCCGCCGGATGACTTCGCCGAGCTCTACAACGCGCCCAACCAGCATGCCGCCCGATCCTGTGACGGGATTGTGGTGCTTCCCCCGCTCGTCGACAATGCGGCGCATAATGGCTGCGACCTTGTCGGGATCTCCTCCCGCCTCTTGCTTGATCTGCGCAAACGACGCGGAGTCGATGTTCAGGACTTCCACGTCAATCAGAATTTCGTTGTCGTAACACACCGGCCGATTGTCGACTTTCCACGCTGGCTGCGGCATGGCGCCGGCCGGCTCAAGGACGCGGTGCAACCCGTACGGGTGACCGTGAAGCACAGCAACACCTCCAGTGCGAACTCCGTGTTGCCATACCATTCATGCAATTTTCGTGCCAAAATAAAAAACCCGGCTTCACAAGCCGAGTTGTTTCGTGCGGTATTGTAATGTCTGTCTTGGGATCCCAAGCTGCGCCGCAGCCGCCTTGACGTTGCCGCCATTGGCGAGGAGCGCGCGCTGCAGCACCATTCGCTCAAACACATCCTGCAGGTTCCGCCACGGCACCGGCGGTGGAGAACCCTGCTGAAGGGCGCCCCAGAATTCGTTCATCCCTTCGGTCAACAGGACGTCCGCCCACTCCAGGTACGGCGTTCCTGCACGGGGCGCGGTGGCTTGTGCCGAATTTTCAGCACGATCCGGTCCGTTCGATAGCTTCTGCACCTGCTTCTGGTGCCAGTCCCGCAGGTGGTTGGGGAGACTGTCGACGTCAATCCACCCTTCGTGCACCATGTTCAACGCAGCCTCAATCGCGTTTTCCAGCTCCCGCACATTCCCGGGCCACGGATACGCAGCAAACAGGTCCGACACTTCTTGGGTTACGCCGACGACGCGCGTGTGAAACAGCTTGTTCCACTTGTCGATGAAGTGGCGGGTCAGCAGTTCCAAATCGCCCGTTCGCTCGCGCAGAGGTGGAATGTCGAGCCGGACCACGTTGATCCGATAGTAGAGGTCCTGGCGCAGGCGACCTTCCTGAACGGCGGTCTCAGGCAGGACGTTCATGGCGGCAATCACCCGCACGTTGACGCGCCGGACCCGCGTGTCGCCCACCCGCATCAGTTCACCCTCCTGGAGAACGCGCAGGAGCTTTGCCTGCAGTTCCAGCGGCATCGACTGGATTTCGTCGAGAAAGAGCGTGCCCTGGTCTGCCAATTCAAACAGCCCGGGTCGGTCTTCCGCGCCCGTAAAGCTGCCCCGCACGGTGCCGAACAGAATGCCTTCGAGCAAAGAGCCCGGTAGCGCCGCGCAGTTCAAGGCGAGGAACGGATCGTTCTGGCGAGGGCTTTCGCTGTGAATCGCCTGCACCAGCAACTCCTTGCCCGTCCCCGTCTCTCCATACACAAGAATGGGGGACGACGTCCGCGCTGCCCGCTGGGCGCGCTGCTTGACGTCCAGCATGCGCGCGTCCTCTGTCAACAAATGAGAGAAGCGGTAGACGGCAGTCGCCGGAGCGGGATGGGACGCTTTGTTCGCCTCTCGCTTGCGTCCCCCGACCACCTGCGCCTGCAGGTCGAGCACCTGCTCTGACAGCTTCCGCACCTGCGTCAGGTCCTTGGCGACCTCGAGCGCGCCGACCACCTTGCCGCCCGAGACAATCGGCAGCGTGGTGTTCACGGTGTGGACCTTTACTCCGAGAAAGTTTGTGTACGTCTGCGGGCGGTTGTAAATCGCCTGCCCGGTTTTGAGCACCTGCAACAGGGTGCTCGTCTCGTTCTCCAGTGAAGGGAACACCGACAGCACGTGTTTGCCGACGACGTCCGAGGGCGACAACCCGTCTAGTTTGCCTGCCGCCGCATTGTAGAAAATGGTCACGCCATCCACGTCGACGGCGTGAATGCCTTCGTCAATCGTGTCCAGGATGTGAATGAGCCAGTCCTGTTGGAGATTCGTGCTTGCTCCGATACCCAGCACCTCCGTGCCACAGGCCTTGCTGTGCAACACTCTGGCACCATTATATCGGATTCTTGTTTGATTGTGCTGAATTTTCGGCATTCGCCGGTTTTTCGGCATGAACATCTAACGGAAATTCGGACGGCGGTACCCAAGGCAACGGCAGGAAGCACGTGGTTGACTGTGGAGATGGGGGACCCGAATCTTGCGGCCACTGGGCTACACTGTGGCTGCGACATCATGAAAAGGCATATGAGGTAAATAATTCCCCAACACTGTCTCTCTCAGTCTTGGGACATTACGAAAGCGTATGTCTCGATTAGGCCTGTGTCTAAGTCGTATTGAGGCCTCCACCCCAATACATTCAGTGCCTTCCGGTTATCAAGGCAGCTATGTCTAATGTCCCCTGGTCTCTCCGATTCGTGTACAGTAACAACGCTCGAACCATGGATAGCCTTGAGGCTTGCAACCAAGTGGTTGATGGACGTTCGAGTTGCTGTTCCGACTTGAATAATTTCATTGTGGCCTCGGTTGATGGCTGCGATGTTGGCACGTACAACATCTTGTACATGGACAAAGTCACGAGTTTGCTCTCCATCGCCATAAATGGTCAGTGGCAACCCGCTTTTCAGTCGATTCAAAAAAATAGCGACGACGCCCCCTTCACCGTTAGGGGATTGCCGTGGCCCGTACACATTCGCATATCGCAGAATCGTATAAGGGAGTCCATACAACTGATGAAACACACGTATATACGATTCAGGCGTCAATTTCGAAATCCCGTAATAGGAAATGGGGCATGTCGGACTGTCTTCACGAATCAACGCCTCCTTTAGATCCCCATATACCGCACAGGAAGAAGCGTACACAAACTTTTCAACGGAAGCTTGGCAACAAGCGGTAAGCAAGTTGACAGTCCCTAAAATATTAACGCTAGTATCATACAATGGGTCTTGAATAGATCGAAGTACATCTACTTGAGCGGCTTGATGAAAGACAACGTCAGGCTTTTCTCTCAAGATTACATCTTTTGTCTCTGAACTCCGAACATCGACAACGTGCAACACAGCTTGAGGGGGGACATGCTCTCGATGACCGGTTGACAAATTGTCAATGACATGAACCTCGTAACCCACCGAAATCAGCTCATCTACAAGGTGAGAACCAATGAACCCGGCTCCCCCAGTAACAACTGCCTTCATCTGATCACCTCGGATAATCGTGTCATGTTCTGAATCATTCGTGAGAACCTTCCGCGCAACCCGACTAAGGGTAATCTCCACATACAACACGGCTCACTGACAGGTATACATGTTGCTGCACAATTATTCCCCCTTCACCGAAGGCCGCTCACCGCGTTGACTCGTATGAACAAATTACGTGAAGTGGCACTCTTCAACACCGACAAGTACCCATTTCCAGACAAAAGGTGCCTAACTTTCTGTCGATGTGTAACAGTCGAGTACAAAAACCTGGACGAATACCTAGTTCTAGGAGGTATCGATACACATAGTGTGTTTAGAGGTAACGCTCAGAAGGGATGGGATAGGTGTGCGAATCCTTTTGGCGACGTATTGGTGTCTTCCGCACGTTGGTGGGGTATCAACCTATGTATATGATCTGCGTCGCGAATTGGAACGCTTGGGGCACGAGGTGGACATTCTTGCTCACTATCCAGACATGCAAAAATACTACATGCCCAATAACGGAAGATTTCTAGAAAAACCGAAAGTCAAAGATCTAATATACGAAAAAGTCCTCGGCTTTTACAATCAACAACTTCCTCAAGCTGATCCGTGGATACGGTGGCGGGAAATCGAGAGATATTGTTATGAAACGGCAGCCACCGTTTTCGGATTGAACAGATACCATCTCATACACACGCAAGATATTATCTCCACAAGGGCTTTATGGCGCGTAAAACCTAAAGACGTTCCCCTAGTTGCGACCATCCACGGCTGTCTAGCTACAGAATACCTGATATCAGGTGAGATCCAGGAACGAGGCACACTGCCATGGGCTTATGCGGCTGCAGAAGAATACTTCGGAACCACCTCCAGCAACATCACCATTGTGCCTACAAAATGGCTAAAGAATCTGTTTGTCAATGAGTTTAAAGTACCCAGTGATCACTTAGAAATCATTCCATACGGAATGGACATCGATCTGTTTTTACAGAAGATTCACCAACATCCAAAACTGGAACGACCTTCTGACCATAAAGTTATTGCTTGCCCAGCCCGACTCGTTCCGGTAAAGGGCCACAAACATCTACTGGACGCTCTTGCAATGTTAAAGGATGAGAGAACGGATTGGATCTGCTGGATTATTGGGGATGGACCGCTTCGAAAGCAATTGGAACAGCAAAGAAACCAATTAAAACTGGAGGATCACGTCATATTTTTGGGTAACCGCAAGGATGTTCCTTCGTTGTTGCATCAAGCGGACATTGTCGTGCTTCCCAGTCTCCAGGACAATCAACCTTTCGCAATCATGGAATCACAGGTTGTTGGCAAACCGGTGGTCGTTTCCGATGCCGGCGGTATACCAGAGATGGTGGAGCATGGTCAGACCGGACTAATATCGCCAGCCGGCGATGCCCAATCATTGTATCAGAACTTGAAAGAAGTGCTCGTGAACGACGGCTTGCGGATAGAAATCGCAGAAAAAGGCAAGGAACGAGCGATGGTCCAATGGGTGTTGAAAACAATGGTCACTCGGACTTTGGAAGTATACATGAGGTTCAAATAATTAAGTCTTGAACGGAGGGACTTGTTGATGCACAGGAAAAAGGATCTTCGTCACTCGGACAGTACATCGGCCGGGCTCCGGATGGCCATTCGGAAACTAAATGCGGAGATCGAGACATTAAAGGCCGTAGTCGAGGCGCAAAAGCACGAGTTCTTGAAAACTCAAGAGCAACTCTTGGCGGAGAATAAGGCGCTCAGAAAGGAGATTGATGAGCTTAGGGACCAACAAGAAAATGAAAAACTCAAGAAAGGAACTCTGTTTGAAGAGTTGAATCGTTCTCTTGAACGACTTAAGGTTGAAAACGAGGTACTGCGAAATGAACTCCTGAATTTTGAGGATGATTTTGGAAACCCGAAGAAAAAGACGGGATACGAAGATGAGAAAGCCAATGAATATGCGGTCCCACTGAACGATTACTGGAACTCATTAAGCCTTGGCAACAAGATGTATGATTCACTGTTTTCATTTCAAGTTGATACACCGAATATTTGGCCGGACCCAATTGTTTGGAATATTATTTACGCTGCTGTGCCTCCGGAATATTCGATTCCAGATCCCGAGTTCATACATGAACTTACCAGAAACGTGGCCGGGGGCATACTCAAACCTACACTCTCTCGTTCTCTGTCGTACGACGAGTATTTGGAATCCTTCAAGGATGTGTCTGAGAACTCATCTTCCCAGAATTCTGGTCAAACTCGTGCATAATGTTCCTAGACATTATCGATAACTTGCGGAAAACAACTAAGCCATCTCGCATACTTCCTGTGACTTTTTTCTCGAAAACTTAAGTCTACCAGAAGGGCGAGGTGGCTTCTTTATCACCAACGTGTCATTCGTCAAGCAACCCAATTTCCTCAGCGTGCCATTGAATCGTTTTACGCAATCCGTCATCCAGGTCTGTCTTTGGTGTGTACTGCAATACCTCGCGTGTCCGTGTCAGGTCCGGAACACGTCGTTGCATGTCTTCGTAGCCTTCTCCATACACTTCCTTGTAAGGGACGAGAACGATGGGCGAAGAACTGTTCGTCAATTGCTTGATGCGGTGGGCTAAATCCAAAATGGTAATTTCATGCGTGGTTCCAACGTTAAAAATCAGTCCGTTTGTAGTTGACTCCATCGCCGCAATGGTAGCTGCTACACAGTCGTCTACGTACGTAAAACACCTCGTTTGTTGCCCATCCCCGTGAACCGTCAACGGTTTATTTTCTAGGGCGGCGCGTATAAAGATGGGGATGACACCGGCGTAGGGGGTACCTTCTGAGCGCGGACCGTAGATGTTGAAATACCGCAAGATGGCCGATTGAAGTCCTTCTTTCGTGTAAGCCAAGCACAAATGCTCGTCTAGAGCCTTCGCCGTGGAGTAACTCCAACGATGTATTGTTGTTGGACCGAGGACTCGATCCGAATCTTCGCGAAACGGGACATTTGAATTCTTTCCATACACCTCGGAGGTCGACGCAAAGACAACCTTTTTCTTCCACCGGTAACAAGATTCAAGAACGTTTTTTGTGCCCACTACGTTGTTCTCAATGATTTTTCTTGGGCTTTCTACACAGTTCTTTACACCAAGCACTGCTGCTAAATGGAATACACCGTCATGATGCTTCACTAGTCTATCTATCAATGACTCATCCATGATTGTACCTTGTACGAAATAGTGGTTCGGATGCTCCTTCGCATTCCTTAAATACCTGTAGTCACCATTTGACAAATCATCCAGAGTGGTGACTCTGTGACCCTGTTCCAACAATCTATCCACCAAATGTGAGCCTATGAAACCTGCTCCCCCAGTAACCAAAAACTTCAATGTCATCAGCTCCCCTAATCATAGAGTCCACACGTTCGACCTGTTCCGTTCCCCTTTAAACACATTTCGCGTGTCGAAAATGGCTCGCGCATGCTCCTTTATCATCCCGTAGTCAACGTTTGAATGGTTCGTCAAAACCACAACCACGTCGAATTCCTGTAGCAAATCTGGGGACAGATCTACCGATGTCATGGGTTTCCGGGCAATTTCGATCTCGTTGACCAATGGGTCATGATACGCGACATCAAGTCCATCAGCCAGTAATCGGTGAAGAATTCGAACAGCGGGAGACTCCCGCAAATCATTGACATCGGGTTTGTATGTCATCCCAACCAACAGGACTTTTGGACGGTCGGATGTGCACAGGCGCTTGATTCTGTCTACCACATAGTTGGGCATGAATTCGTTGATGCTATGTGCCAACCGGATGAACTCAGAGCTGAATCCACTTTGCTCCGCAATCCATTGCAAATACAGTGGATCAACCGGAATACAGTGCCCACCGATGCCAGGGCCTGGGAAATAAGAGGTGAATCCATACGGTTTTGTGCTGGCAGCCTCGATAGCTTCCCAGAGGTTGATGTTCCACTTGTCACACAGCACGACGAGTTCATTCATCAGAGAAATGTTGATGAACCGCTGCGTGTTCTCAAGAAGTTTCGTGAACTCTGCTACCTTGATGGAGGAAACCACAACGACCCGGTCAAACACCTTTTCGTAAATCTCCACCGCTGCCCGTGTCGATGCCGCGTTCATACCGCCTACCACTTTGGGTATCTTGCGGATGTCAAAATCGTCGCCAGGGTTGATCCGTTCCGGAGAATAAGCAACTAAAAAATCGCTCCCTGCGGTCAGGCCACTTTCCTCCAGAATCGGTACGACCTCATCTTCCGTGGTCCCCGGAAAAGTGGAACTTTCCAAAATCACTAATTGAGAGGGCCGCAAGAACATGGAAATAGAAGCGGATGCGGCACGAACATAGGACAGGTCCGGCTGTCCTTCATCCGTCAACGGGGTCGGAACACAAATGATAATCGCGTTTGATTCAGCAACTGGTTCGAATGTGGTACTACAAGAAAATCTTCCAGATTGTATCAGGCCCTGAATGTCTTCATTAGACAGGTCACTCAGATAGCTTAGCCCGGACGACAATTTCTGTATTTTCCTTTCATCGACATCAATCCCGGTCACATGATATCCGCTTTCCACCAGCAGCCTGGCTAAAGGCAGTCCCACGTATCCGAGACCTACTACGCAGATAGAATCGCCATGTTTCTTGTGCGTCAAAGTATCCGACATGATCCCACACCTCTCTGTGCATGAACGCCATATCATATGGCATGGCTACGCAATAAGTTGTACACGGACACCTATAAATCCCATAAATAGGCAGGTTACCCATCACAGGTGTACTGCCGCGGATATCACTGCATTTGTGGAAGTCGACCAGGTAACGAGGGGGTGTTCATCGCGGGGTAGTGGCAATATTACGAAGAGTGAGAAGATAGATTGGAATTCTTTTGGCCATGAGATTCCACCGGAAGATGTCAACGCATATGCTTGAAGACCAGGTTTACAGCATAAAAACACCGCTCCACAACCGTGAGCGGTGTTTTGCTGCCATCTTGCATTTGTCTTCGCTCTTTCCAGGTTTCCGTCACTCCGCCTTTGCCGACTCGCCAAAGCGGAGTTGCAGGCGCACGTCCTGGACGACGCCCGCCATGGTCATCCGATATTCCATGCGAACGACGCCGCCTTCTGGGTCGACGCGAATATCCAGTTCCCGCGTCTCAGTCTCTACATCCAGTCCGAACCCGCCCATTCGCAGTCCCGATTTGCCCGCCACGCCCTTCGCGAACGTGTGGTTCCAGGTCACATCGCCAAAGCGTGTAAGCACGAGCCGGTCCGGCAGGATGCGGAGCACGATTTTGCCGCCTGTGCTCTTGCCAGCCTCAGGGTCCGTGAACGTGAGGTAGTGCGCTTGTCCCTTTTGGCGCCACACCGCGTCGGCAATCACCATTCGCTCGGCCTCCACCTCGCCGGGGGCCGCCGGGTCTTTGGCCGTCCGCTCCCAGACGAGGGGAACCGCATGAGCAAATTCCTGATCTGCCAACCAGTACATCGCTACTTCACGAATGCCAGCAGCGCTTCGCGAACCAGCTTGGCCCCGAGAATCTGCGACAGCTCGCTCGGGTCAATCTGCGGTGCGACTTCCACCAGGTCAAAGCCGACAACATTTAGCTGTCCGAGCAATTGCATGGTCCGGAACGCTTCCCGCGGGTCAATTCCCCCGTGTTCCGCCGTCCCGGTCCCAGGCGCGTACGCGGGATCCATGACGTCGATGTCCCACGTGACGTAGACGGGATGACCCTGCAGTTCAGGCAACACCTTCTCCAGCGGTTCCGCCACGTCAAACGGGAAGAAGTGCGTGTTTTCGCGGGCCCACTGAAACTCCTCGCGGGTTCCGGATCGGATGCCGAACTGGTACACCCGGTCGGGGCCGATGAGGTCGCACACCTTCCGGATCAC
>CAZYAH010000057.1:0-10215 GCA_964645595.1 uncultured Alicyclobacillaceae bacterium
TCCAGCCCATCTTCGACGTCGAATCGCCGCAGATGGCGTTCGGGCGCGTCGCTCTGCTCGGCGACGCCGCGTTCGTCGCACGCCCGCACGTGGGCATGGGCGTCACCAAGGGCGCGGGCGATGCGATGGCGCTCGCCGACTGCGTGCGCAAGGGGACCGGAAACATCGCGGCAGGTCTGAAGCGCTACGAATCCCGCAGGCTGCGCTTCAACGCCGGGGTCGTCGCCCGCGGCCGTGAACTCGGCGCCTGGCTGCAAGGCAGCAACGCGCCGGAAGCGAAGCGTCACCACACGCCCGAAGCGGTGATGAGGGAGATTGCTGTTACACAGGGGCTTGGTTGAACGACGCGAGTAAATCTCCCCTCCTGCCTGAGGAGGGGTGGCGCGAAGCGCCGGGGTGGTGGGAGTCGACTTCCGACTTTCTCCTTTATACGACTCCCTCGCGGGAGCCGGTCACTTTCTTTGCTCCCCTAAAGAAAGTAACCAAAGAAAGGGTCCCCGTTCGCCGCCGCTACCTCGCAAGCTCGTAGCGGATTCCACTGCGCTGCTCGACCGGCCCGGCGGTCTGCGGAACTCGCGCACCGATTCGATTTTTTCGGATTCATCGGGCGTGAATTTCCCAGTGAATCAGTCGGCGCCTGCCGAGCTCACACAGTCCTCGACCGAAACCCCGGGCCGATCTGCGCTGCTCGGGCAGCTCTCAGGGGCCCCAAAATCAAAACCCGCTGTATGTGGTTGATTTCCGAGTGAAACATAATTTAAGTATTTTATTTAGTTATTATTTTATCCCCGCTGTGAGCAGAGAGTAAGGAGCTGAATCATCAAATCGTAACTAAGGGCTTTGAAAGAAAACCTCCCGTTTCTTTCAAAGCACCGGGAACTTTGAAAGCGCTCCTTGTTTTTCGCAAGCGCTAATAATCGAGCCTGGCTCCGTTACTACTTCATGCCCTTAGGGAAATGAAAATGCGCAACCGCGTGTTAAAATGGAAGTAAGTGCAAAGCTGCCAAGGCCCCAGGGATACCCCCGGGCAAGCCAGCAAGACTAGCAACCAGGCGGGTCGTTTCCCCGCCGGGCTGACCGAACGGGTTGGCTTATAGGTGCGGCGTGCTGGCCCCTTAACACGGACACCCTAGCGCTACCAAGCTGACGCCGATGAGCGGAACGCGACCGCAATTCGGCAAGCGCCCGGTCAAGGCGCTTTACAAATGCCAACTTCAACCGTTGGCGGCCGCCAGCATTGAATGAGGCTTACGCCTATGTTCGAGCTGACGATAAGAATCAAGGTGAGCTATAAGCAGTTGCGATCTTTTTTGCTTCTGCTGCTGGTTCTCCTGACGTAGCAGCAATCCGGCAGCGAAAGCTGCCGGATTTTTTTGTCTAGAGCTCGACCGGCTCGCCCTCTGTAACCCCTAGTTGTAGCGCCAACGCTGCACGATCTTCTTCGCCAACTTCTTGGCGCGCGCTTTCACAGCAGCCTCACTCCAAGCCGCCTCCGTGGTCAACTCTTGAGTAATGAGAAGCTCTGACTTCGCGTAGTGATTTACCTTCTTATCGCCGAACGACTTGTTCTGCGCTTTCTGATTCAATCGTTCTCCCAAGATGGTCAAATTGCCGACATGCCACAGCAGTGGCTCAAGCTCGGCCATATTCGGCCAATCGGTAGCAGTAGGGTTTTGAGGGAAGATGTGCTCGAGATTTGCTTTATTAACAGCAATTTCCTTGGTCGCCGTCTGCATCGAATTCGCGATCTCTGTCATAAGCCACACGGCTTCTGAACGTTCAAGCTCAAGCTCTGCCGCTGCAAGCTCAACACTCGGGTCATCGACCTCGAGGGAACCCAACTCCGCCTTTCCGGCTGCCAAAATTGCGGCACCGGTCTTCCCGTTGGCTTGTGCTTGTCTCATTGCCCTAGCCGCCTTGTAGAACGCGGTTTCCAAATCAAGGGGGTTCTTATTCGACACAAGCGCATGGCGGATAAAGTGAGTAACAGCCGCCTTGGCGAGCTTCGTAAAATCGGCTTTGCCGCCAAGCGTTTGAAAACCCGCCAGCATAAGAGGAAGGGCTGGCTGCGCGTCCAGATAGGACAGCAGTCCAACCAGATTATTCTTCGCCTCCTTCTCGACGTCTAGTGTCCCATCCAATAGGTCGACGTAGATCTCGCACTCATCCGCACATCCGTCGACGAAATCGACGCTCTTGATCGTGTTTGCAATGAGATTCGATTTGATCTCCGCGTAAAGTCCTTGGCCCTTCACGTCACCGTGGCGAGAAACCCACATATGCCGCAAGAATCTTGCTATATCTCGTCTACCAAGCTGCCTGACGACGATATTCCATTTGCTCCTCACGGCCGCGCGGTCGGATGCTGAACCAGCACGGCTCATCAACAAGTTGAGTACGAGGTCGGGCACAGAAAGGCGCAGGCCGCGATCATTCAGAGTTTCAAAAATGTGAAACGCGTCATCCTCCGATTGAACTTGAATTTGCCCCAAGACCATTCCCTTGCTCAGCGCATCTTGGATGCTCTTGAGGTAGGCGATGGCTTGATCGTATGGCAGTCCATTGGTGGCCGCCTTGATGTGGGCGATACTCGCCTCACGCGCCTGCTTGATGAGTCTGTGAGAGCGCAGCTTGTCAACAACGACTGCGGAGGTCTCCTGCTGGATAGTCTTTAAAAAATAGTCACGATCAAGCTCACTCAACGTTAGCGAATATGTAATCACACCAGCAGTTTCATCCTTTTGCACCAAATCGCGCTGAATATCCCTCGCGAGGTAAATGCCAGCATTGTCCGGAAGGGTGTTTATCCCCTTTGCGATGTCGCGAATCGCGGACAGTACTATGGTGGACATTGCCAATCGTTGCTGCCCATCCAGCAATTCGATCTTGTCGGTCTTGTGGAGAACTACCACGGACCCGAGGTAGTAAGACGCCGTTATCGGTGCAGCCGCATAGCTTTGCCGAAACGCCAGTAGGTCAGTCCAAAAAGCGGTGACATGTTTGTTGTCCCAGCTGAACGACCGCTGAAATTCCGGAAGCACCACCGGTCGGCTTTCGTACTTGCCGATTATTTCTCCAACTTTTTTTGTTACTACGCTTATGGGGTTGCTCATAGGCCGCGCACTCCGTTTTAGGCTACAGATCAAAACTACTTAAGGTTCCGGCAATGGCTCAACCTGGCTGCGCAGAATCAATGGGGTCAGACTCGATTTTCAAAGATTCACACAATTCGAGTCTGACCTCAATTTTTTACCAACGCGAACAAATGGGGTCGGGTTCACTTTATGAAGAAATGTGAACCCGGCCCCATTTGTTCCATTTGTTTGCTTTAATTCTTTGAGTTTGGCGTTTCGTTCCTGCCAGTCGTACCCGTTGTACCAGCCATTTTTTTCCATAGTAGAAAATCGAGCCTGGCCCCTATCATTGCTCTGTTGACCTTAATGAAGCCGTGCTGGGATCATATTGGTAGCCCATGATCGTTCCGTCTTTAATGCGATTTACTGCCTCGTCGATCACAAACAGTGGAACGAGGTACCATTCACGTGGGATAACAGGATTTCCAAAGCGATCCTTGATCTCAATCTTTAACCGGGCTGAGTCAAAGATGCGGTGAATGAGATTCTCAAGCCTTGTCCGGTTGATATTAGAGAGCTTGTAAGTGGCGACGATTTCCACGTCGGCCAGCAGGAACGTGGGGTCAAGCTTCGCATTGTCGATTCGTCGTTCTACGCTGCCGCCCGTTACGCCGATCTTGTGGAGGATTTCCCGATTAGCCGCAACCATAGGATTAACCGACTTGCTCCGCAGAACGTAGATGGTGCCGCTGGCCTCGTCGCCCTCTTCGATCTCGCTGGCAAAAAGCGGCCCGGCATCAAGATTGGGAATAAATCGTGCCGCCTCATCGCGATGAAGTGCCCTTTGGAGAGAACGCAGCAATACGTTGCTCTCGGTTCCATTGTCGTAGATGACATGTAATCGACTGTCACGACGCTCATATTGGGTTGTGAACTCCTCACCCACATCCGCGACGAATGCGATCTGCCCACCGACTATGAAGAAGGCGCCTTGCTGAATCTCGTCCATAGCTCTGGTTTTAAAGGGACGCGACTGGCGCACTCCAGACTTCAGTTCGTTCTTGACCTTCTCGAATAGCGGTTTAAATTGCTCGAATTCCTTGCAAACTTCTCGATTGGCTATTTCCTCGGCTGCACGTTTCTCAGCGGTCGAACGGACATGCCGGAGATCCGTAATCCCCTCAGGGGCGGCCTCGATGCCGAGTTCCGCCAGAAGCGCATCGTCATCCATGTCGTCCGGGGTGGTGGCAGGCACGGGAGCCACGCCCTCCAGAAGTCCCTGCCGATCCAGCGGCGCGAGCAATGTGTGGCACTCTGTCAGAGCTCGCAGACGATCCAGGCGCACAGCGTATAGGCGCTCGAAGATTTCCTGGCCTTCACCATGCTGCGGCACGTGGCCGTGCTGGTCTACGAAACGCTGAATCTCCTCGAAGCCAGCAATGATGCGCTCCTCTCGAGGCGTCCTGCTACCGACAGGTTTCGTCTCTACTTCGATGCCGAGTTCTTCGAGGAGGGCATCGTCGTCTTCCGTAAACTCAGCCACGCGCGGCCTCCGCCTTCAAACGGGCAAGGTAGGCCACTCCCTCGGCCATGCGTTTCTCCCACGCGTCCGGGGATGTGATAGAAGGCAGGCGCCCGCGTTCCTGCTTGAACCGCAATGCTCGCTTTGCCAGCTCACGCGCGTCCTCAACTGTCAGATTGACGCGCCTTGCGGAGATTGCCGCCTGAACCTGCTTCAGGCTGTCCTCGTTCATGGTCTTGGCGAGGATGGCATAGGCCTCTCCGAATGGGTTGATTCGGTCGATCAGGTCAATGTCGAGTTCGCGTACGTCCATTGCGAACTTGCGCACACCGTCTATAAGGGCGGTGTTAGCACTGGGCTGATCGCTTCCATCCACTCCGCTTAGTATCGCCTGCTTGGCCTGTTGAGTCAGGTTCAGTGCAGCGACAGCGTGCTGGCGCACAGCTTCCTGATCTTCTTCATTCAGCTCCGGGTACTTGTCCTTGATGATCTTTCCCATGCGAACCTGGGTCAACTCTTCCGGCACAAGCTCTTCGTCAAACAGACCGCGCTCAATGGCAGTCTTGTCCTGAACGAAAGCCGCAATAACTTCGTTCAAGTCCTCGCGGCAAATCCGTGTGGCCTCCGGGCTCTTGGGCTCTGTCAGGCCCTTAATTTCGATCTGATACTGCCCCAGCTGCTCATTGAAACCGACGTTGCATTTATTCGGGTCATAGCCACCGACCCCGTAGTCAAAGCCCGGGGTTGGCCCACTGTTCGGATTCTTCGGCTTGAACTCAAAACGCGGGGCAAGCACCTGCTCCATTAGAAGGCTCGCCGCGATCGCTTTGAGGGTATCGTTTACGGCTTCCGTGACGGCTTCCGTCGACGCATCGGGCTCGGCGATCAGATTGGTAAAGCGTGCGCGGGTCTTGCCGGGTGCATCGCGAGTGGCGCGTCCAATTATCTGCACAATCTCGGTGAGGCTTGCCCGGTATCCGATCGTCAGTGCGTGCTCGCACCAAATCCAGTCGAACCCTTCCTTTGCCATGCCCAATGCAACGATGATGTCTACATAATCCCGGCTGTTCTTCTGGCCCGAGTCCTTAAGGGCCGCTGACACGCGGTCGCGCTTGGTCGTGTCGTCGTCCACGAGATCAGCAATCTTAAGTATGCGGCCCGATGCCGTCTTGACCAACTGGAATCCGGTGACGGGATCGGCCCCCTGCCACTCGCCCAACTCCTCGATGATGTGTTCCACTTCCTTTATCTTGTCTTTCGTACTCTCCCGCGAATTGACGCTTGGAATGTGAATGATCGTTTTCTCACCCGGCTCCAGCACCTTGAGGATGTCGTCGGTATAGGAACCGGAATAGAAGAAATATCCGATATCGAGCTGCTTGAGATACTCGTAGCCATTGAGCTGCTCGTAGTACGTATACGTGACAGTATCGAATTTGGCTTCGTCATGCGGAGCCAGCACTGCCTCGGCATCACCCCGGAAGTAGGAACCCGTCATGGCGACGATATGCACCTTGTCGCGGGCAATAAGCTGGCCGAGATGCTGGCCCAGTTTGTTATCGGAATCCACCGAGACATGGTGGAACTCGTCCACGGCGATCAGGCGGTTGTCGAACTTCTCCACGCCAAACTTATCGACGGCGAAGCGGAACGTCGCATGGGTGCAGACCAACACCTTGTCTATGCTCTCCAGGAACACGCCGACGGAATTGACCTTGCCGCCGTTATCGGCGCCTGGTGCATCACACAAATTCCACTTGGGTTCAACCTTCCAGTCCGCCCAGAAACCGTCTTTCGTCAGGGGCACATCATGGAAACTCGCGCCGATAGACCGCTCCGGCACAACGATGATGGCCTGGCGGACTCCCTGGTTCTGCAGCTTGTCGAGGGCAATGAACATGAGCGCCCGGCTCTTACCCGAGGCAGGTGGCGACTTGATAAGGAGATATTGCTCCCCGCGCCGCTCATAGGCACGTTCCTGCATGGGGCGCATCCCAAGCGCGTTCGTCTTGGTCGCGTTGCCGTTCCGGGCATACGAAACCGAAATAGACGGAACCGACTTCACGTCATCGCTCACGTGCTTACCCCCTTCTTCGCGTTCTTAGTCTTTCCCTGACTCGCGGTCATCTTTGCATACAGTTCAAAGAGCTTTTCAAGCCGTTCGGTATCATTTCTGAACCTACGCCCTATATAGATTCGCTCCAACACTTCGTCATTGCGCTCGTGCGCCTCACGGAGATTTGCCGGCATGTTCTCTGGTTCGTAGAGATCGGCAATCGTCGCTGGAAAATGTGCCTCACGCGCTAAAAGAATGTCTTCGGCACTGCGCATCAGATCAGCTTTGTTCTTATCCGTCAGGATGGGAAGAGGAAACGTGTTCCACCCTAACGTATTTGAATAGGAAAACCGCATCTCCAAGCGTACACAGACCGTGCCAATCCAGACCCAGTGCAGGCGCGAAGCTACCAGTGCCAATGTCCAAATCGGTGCATCGTAAAGTGCGAAGCATTTGTTGGAGAGAACGCTGTGGTCGTCTAGCAAATCGATGGGCAAATAATCTCTATTCTCAGAAGAAACGACCGGAACTGCTAGGACATGCCCCCTCGGATAGTTCATCTCTCGGAACTGGTGTGGCCGATTGACCATGCCATTCGCGATAGCATCGCCGGACGCCGATCTCTTCTCAATACCCAGCTTGATTCGTTCGCGAATATCTGCAATACCCAACGTCTCCTCATCGAGTTCCCCATCGAACCAGAAGCAGTGCCGTGGCTTAGCGTTAATCACTTCCGCCGAGCCATAAAATTTGCGTATCAGGCTCGGCTTTAAGCCCGCAGACAAATAGGAGCCCCTGACATCCATGCCAAAGAGAAGATGGTCGGAGAGGCCATAGTAGTTGCCCTTGACCATATTCTGGATCCCAGAGATGGGTTTGTTTGACGGTGATATCCAGTAGTTATCTTGCGGCAGCAAGTAGGCATTGATATTTGCCGCGCTAATTTTTATGTCGCCATCAAAGATCACCGGAGCCGCAACGTTAAGCCCCCCGCCCACTATCACCACCGTCACGCCAGCATCATTCTTTGCAAGATTGCTCCATTTGAATGACCTGACGGCGAAGGCAATCTTCAATCCATCTTCAAACAGTGGTTTCCAAAAGAAGGAGACATGCTGCCCCTGGGCGATGCTATTGGTGGCTACAAACGCGAACTTGGCACTAGTTTGCTTGGAGAAATCGTGAGCCTTAAAGAACCAACCGCAAACGTAGTCCAGAAGTCCCCATTTCTCAATTCTTCCCTGAAATAGGCTCTTTAGATCGCGTTTTTGCTCGTCGGATTTCCTCGCATTACCTTTGTAAGGCGGGTTTCCACAGATGTAGGTCTCACCGCCTTCATTCTCAAAATCGATTTCTACTTGGGTCAACGTTGGGCTGAACAAATCATCTGCTTGATACTTCACGCCTGTCCCCGTAGGGGGGCAAATGCTAAGCCAGTCTAGCTGTAGGGCATTTCCTCGCGTGATCCAGTTTTTTGCCTCCAACGGAAGGAACTCATCCAGGGCTAATTTCTGGCCCCGATGGAGAACATCGCACTGATACTCGGCAATGATGAGTGCGAGGCGAGCGATCTCTGCAGGAAAGTCGCGCAACTCGATGCCACGGAAGTTGGTTAATGGGATCTCCGAGGCGCGGTCAGGGTCACTTCGGCGTTTGTTGATCTCCGCCTCGATCGCTCGCATTTCCTTGTAGGCGATGACGAGGAAGTTGCCGGAGCCGCAGGCAGGATCGAAGATCCGGATGCGCGATATACGTTTGCGGAGATTAAGGAGCGTTCGGGCATTGTCCCCGGCTTCTTCAAGTCGCGCCCGGAGTTCATCCAGGAAAAGAGGGTTGAGTACTTTCAGGATGTTCGGGACGCTGGTGTAGTGCATTCCGAGCTCGCCGCGTTCCTCGTCCTCGGCGACAGCCTGAATCATCGACCCGAAGATGTCCGGGTTAATCTTCGTCCAATCCAGATTGCCGATGTGCAGCAGGTAAGAGCGGGCGATCTTGCTGAACTTGGGTGCTTCCAGACTGCCCGAGAACAAACCGCCGTTCACGTAGGGGAAAGCGTCGGCCCACCGCGGAATGCCGACCGCCTCCCGGTTGTCTCGCTTCGTGTTTAGGGCTAGGAATATCGTTCCAATCACTTCATGCGTATTGGAGGAGTCCCGGGCGCTCATACGTTCGACGGTGGTGGTAAACAGGCGGCCCGTCTGCCCACCGGGAAAGATGTCCGTGTCCTCAGCGAAAAAGCAGAAAATCAACCGGGCCATGAAATGATTCATGTCCGGACGGCGTTCCGCTGTATCCCAGTCGGGATTGTCCTTCCGAAGTTCGACGTAGAGGCGGTTCAGGCGGCTAGTCGCGCGGATGTCGAAAGAACTTTCCCGCACCTGCTGGACGGTCGTGATACCGGCCAGCGGCAGGAAGTACCCGAAATGATCCGGAAAGTCTCGGTACGCGCAGACGACCGGCGGTGCATCGCCAGTTAGGTCTTCAGCCTCGAAAGTCTCCCCATCCGTAGCCAGGACGAACTTGGCCTTGGCTCTCGCCGTTGCCGAGCTGGCCTTGAGGGCGGTCAGGGTCTTAGTGACTTCGCCGGGGGCGGCGACGGCAATATGTATGTTGCTGGTCTGGAGTACCCCGCCAAGGTCCGACTTGTTGGACTCGCCCTTCCTTAAACGCCTGAGTGTGGTTTCCTTGTTGCCGAAGGCTTGCAGGAAGGCGAACGGGAACTCCGTAGGGTCGAATGTCTCCTCGGCCAGGACCGAGATGGCCTCTTCGATCTCAACGGCGTTCATTCTTTCCTTCCGGTGCGGATGGTGTGCTTGTACTCGGCGGCATCCATGTTACTGCGCAGCGCATCCCCCGCCGCCCACCGCTTGGCCTCGAATCCAAGGTTGGCGCCATTCGCAGTAGACGCCTTTTCTTTAGAAGCTTTTCTCGCCACAGTTTCCTCCTCGGCCAAGAATGATACGGGGAATGCTCATGACTCACGAGTAATGGCCCTCTCAGTTCGTAATATTGGCGTTCCCTATGAAGATGCTATTTAAGTATTTGATTTAATTAAAATAATTATCATATCTTCCAGCAGATTGGGGAAACTAGAGTCAAACGTTGAGGCATGGGTGTCAGGAAATTCCCTACAGGCTCACGCTGACGCGCGTCAGCGTTACAGGGCGGGTGGTGGGGGCGGTCTTAGTGGGCCCCTTCCCAAGTTTTAGAGACGCCACTCCTTCCGCAACCGGGTGGCGGAATGGCCGGTGACTGATCCGATTCTCCGGTACTGGAACTGACTCAAGACAACGCGACGGCCAAATCAATTGCCAGAAAGCGTCGGGAGAAGCGGAGCAGGCGCCGGCCGTTCCGACAGGACCCGGCCAGCGGCTGCCTGAAGGAGGAAGGCGGAAGTAATGCTATGCTCCGCCGCGATATGACCACTGAGCCCCTTTACCCCCGCTTCTCCGAAGCCGAGTTTGCCCGCCGGCATAAAGCTGCGCGCGCGCTGATGGCCGCCGAGGGGGTGGACGCGCTGGTGGTCTACGGCAATTCCGGCATCGCGCGCCACAACCACGCGG
>CAZYAH010000058.1:0-10036 GCA_964645595.1 uncultured Alicyclobacillaceae bacterium
GACACCGTCAGCTCTGCGAGGTCAGGCTGGTTGTTTTCCTCGCTCAGGTGTGCCAGGTACACCTCTTTGTAATCGTCTTCGCCGAGAACATCCGCCAGGGCGACGGCACTGTCGTAATTGGAGAGATGCCCCTTATCCCCGAGAATCCGTCGCTTCACACTCCAGGGATAGCGCCCGGCCCGGAGCATGTCCACATCGTGGTTCGCTTCCCAGACGTACGCCTTGCAGTTCTGGATCACTTGTTTGATGTGATCGCTCACATACCCCAGATCCGTTACAACGGCCAGGCTGTCCTCTCCGCAGTCAAAGCGATAGGCTACGGGCTCCTCCGCATCGTGCGAGACTGCGAAAGGGGTAACGGTGATGTCGCCAATCGTGAACGGGCAATCGGCAACCACGCGGGACATGTTTTCGGACGACTCCTCGACCTCGCGCTTCACTTGTTCCCAGGTGCCTTCCGTCGCGTAGATCTTTGCAGATGAGCGTTTGATGGCCTGCTTCAGGCCGCGAACGTGATCTATGTGTTCGTGCGTCAGAACTATCGCATCAATATCTGCCAGCGTTTTGTCCGTGACGGCCTGCAGCCGCTGTTCAAGCTGTTTGCCACTGATGCCGACATCCAGCAGGATGGTTGTATTCTCCGACTGTATGTAGACCGAGTTTCCTGAGCTGCCACTCGCCAAAACGCTGAATCCAAGCAATCGTGTACCTCCTAGGATGGTATATCCACTTCGCCAGTAAAAGCGTTCACGTAGAATACCCGTTGTTCCGTGACAATGCGCCAGACTGGAAACCAATAGGTGGTGGCCGGCATCCCTGAGGACTGCCCAGCCGCATTTGGTATCTTGTGGTAATAACCAAGTTTTATGTCTATGATTCTATTATCCGGCCGCAGCATCGATTTGTCCACCGAATTGGCCAGGCTGTTCAAGGCGTCGAGCGCTGTAATCGTCGGTTTCGTGTCTCCCGACGGCGCAATATTTCCCAGGAATACCTGGCTGTACTCTAGCAGGTGTCTATCCTTGACAACAGCTGTCGCCGTGGCGTCGAAGATGGGAAACGAGTCGACATGCATGACGAAGTTAACCCTATCCCCGTGCCCGTCTTTGTCGTCTCGAATGGGTTTCCTGTCGTCCAGGATGTAGCCGTCTCCGTTCCAAAAGTACTTGGAGATGGTGGCCGGATCTTCGGGAGCCACCTCAGGGAGAATGCGATACGTCGCCGTCCACTGACCCTTGTCCACAACTTTCAGAACTCCCTGCTCGCTCTGCGCCGCCTCGGCCGAATTTACCGCATACACTTTGCTGTTGGGAAACGCCGCTTTTGCGAGAGATGACAGAGAAGGCGTCGTGAAGTCGGCCCGCAAGAACGACATGTCCGGATGAGCGGTTGGCACGGAAGCTTTCAGGCTGAACCCGTGCTCTGCGAGCAGGGTTTTCGTGTTGGCAACCTGGTCGGAATAGGACTCCACGTAGCTCCTCAGCTCTTTTCGGCTTTCGTACACTTGCCATCCCAGGATCAAGTCCAGCAAGAAAAACGCAATAATCAGCCAGTTTTTCGCCATCTCCCAGTTCATTGGCTCGTCATTCCTTTGAGAATTGCGCCGTTTTGTGCGTTGAGTACGCCGATGAGTTCACCCGCTCTGAACACGAAGTACGCCGGTACGAGGTTGACGGTCGCACCTCTTGCGTCCGTGGAGTAGTAGCCCAGTTCCACGTTGGTTGTGTCGCGGACGTCCGCCTTGCCCTGCTTTGCAATCAAGGTTGACAAGATGTCGTGAAGCTTGGTCATTCCCATTACCTTGACCGTGCTTTCCCCAACGCGCGTGTTCAAGTCGAATAGTGGACGTTGATATTGCACAACGCGTTTGTCGCGCAGTTCAATTTGGTACGTCTGGTTGTCGCCTAGAATCGGGAACCCGTTCAGATAGGTACGCAAGTAGTAAGTGCTTATGTTCCCCAGGTTGTCGGTCTTGTACAGGACTGTGTTGTGTCGGGCTCCGCCGTGATTCCGCATGAACTCTGCGGCATCACCCAGGTCCGGCACCCCAGACGCCGTCACGCGGCTGGAATTCGGGTCTGTGTAGGTCAATGTCTGGTCTGACTGGTTCCACCATACTACCTGACTTCCATCGGTCCAAAGGACGGTCTTGTCCCCCTCCTGAAGTCGAGTGAGTGCGCCCGGATTGATGAAGAACGAGTGCACAAGCGGCAGGATGGACGGTGAGGAGGTCGCAACCTGAAACACCTCCATCGTCGTATCCCGGGCTGGAAGAAATGGCCCGTTCGCCGCGTTCCATGCTTTCCAGGGGTTTTCTTTGACGAGGATTCCGAGGTCGGACTTAAACTGTGCCACAGAGATATCGGTCTCGGCAACGAAGGGCAATTCTGTACCGTCGAACCGAATCTCAACTTGCTCCGGGCTCTTCGCGGAAGGTCGCGCGACGTACAAGGTGACGCGATGGATGGCGCGGAGCGCTGCAACTTTGCCAACCGGGTTGGGAAGCCAGTGGATAACGTGATCGAGCGCAACATCTCCCCCGAAATCGTACTCAACCGTCAGCGTGGCAGGTTTTGTCCACTCTGCATCGGCCGGGCGCAACCCTTTGGCCTGGATATTCGCAAGGCGCTTCATCCACTCGGTATAGAGCGATGAATCCGGCATGCCCACAGCGTGCAATCCGGGGTCATTCGCCGTAAACACAATTTGGTACGGAATGCAGACGTCTCTGGGCTGCGGAGAAGGAGCCGCCGCAATGCCGGAAGCATCGGTGAAGGCCACCTCGCCGGTATCCTGCCAGTTTCCTAGCCAGAGCGTATAGCTGAGGACAAAACTGAGGCCAACCAGAACCACCAGCAATGCGGTCTTGAGGTGCGCCAGTTTCATGAACGTCCCTCCTCGTGTCTGGGCAGGCGGACGTGAACTTCTGTTCCCTTGTCGATCTCGCTGGTCAACCAAATCCTTCCGCCATGCCGTTCCGCAATTTCGCGCGCCAAAGCGAGTCCCAGTCCGGTACCTCCCATGCGCCTGGATCGGGCCTTGTCCACGCGATAAAACCGCTCAAACACGTGGGGCAAGTCCTCGGCTGGAATGCCGATGCCATCGTCCTCGACGACTAGGTGGACATCCTCAGGTTCCAGGTCGGCCGATACTTTGACGTGGCCGCCTGCTGGAGTGAATTTGAGCGCGTTGCTGATCAGGTTGTCGAGCAGCCTGTCCAGCCAGTCCCTGTCGCCCATGATGTGCGCAGTCTTCGGGCAATTCAGCGACAACTCGATATTCCGGGATTGGGCCTGCAAAGAAAACCGCTCAACGGATTCCTGCAGCCACTGGCGCACGTCCACCAGTGACTCCGTGAACGCGGCCTTTCCCATCTCCAGACCCGACAATTGCAGCAAGTCCTCCGTCAGGCGTACCATGCGCTCGGTCTCCTGTGCAATCACCCCGAGAAACTTTTCGCGCAAGTCCGGGTCTGCCCCGTGGTCCTGCAGAGCCTCAATATACGACTTGATACTCGTCAGCGGCGTGCGCAGTTCATGCGACACATTTGCTACAAAGTCGCGTCGCGCATTCTGCAGTTTTTCCTGTTGTGTGACATCGCGGAGTATTGCGACATATCCCTCAATTTCGGCGTGTTTGCGGATGGCTGTGCAGTGAACGTGCAAGACCGTGTTGCCGATTGTCCGCAGAAACGCCTTTGCCGTCACACCGCCGTGCAATGCCCGCTCCAATCCCAGCGCCTCTGCTACATTGGGACCGCTCTGCGCCAGAATCCTCTGTGCGGCATCGTTGAGGAAGACGACCTGAAAGTTTGCGTCGAGCGAAATGACGCCGTCCCCCATGTACTTGATAATGGCCTGTAGCCGCTCGCGCTCGCGAGTATTGGCGGCGAGCGCCTCCTCCAGCTTGTCCGCCAAATGGTTGATGGCGCGGGACAGATCTCCAAACTCGTCGTCGCTGAGGACATTGACCCGCTGCGAAAAGTCGCCGGAAGCCATGTTGCGGGCTTGTTGAATGACGTCCAAGACTGGCCTTGTAATCGTGCGAGACAGGACAATGCCGAGCACTGCGGTCAATGCCAGCACCAGTGCGCTGCCGGTGTAGAAGATGGTAGTGACCTGCCGCACGGTCTCATAGGTCGTCTGTATCGGCACGACGCATTCCACAACGCCAAGGAATTCGCGTTGGTTGACGATTGGCACCGCAATGGCAATCAAGTGCTGTTCGGACGCGGAGTCGTACCGAATGGCCACCGACTGCTCCCGCGCAACCAGAGCCTGTGTAGCCACTGAGTCAATGCGCTTTTGCCCTATGAGCGCAGTTCCAGCGTTTGTGTCAATCACCACGCCGTCCTTGTTGAGGATGTAGACAACGCCGGTGACCAATTGCGAGTAGGAGCGGATGGTAGAGAAACGCTCTGCCGGCAGTTTGCCGTCTGCTCGCATCTCTGGAGCCGCGATGGTGGCAATCAGCTGCGCCTGGTTTTTTGCCGCATCCGTGTCACTGCGGATCAGCGACGCAGTCAACGCCCGGACAAAGTAGGCGCCTATCAATTGCGTGGCAAACAATATGAGCAACAGGTAGATAATGACCAGCTTGCTGCGAATACTACGCCACACGGCACTACCTCCGGACATAGTAACCCACGCCGCGTTTCGTGAGGACGTACTCTGGATTGCTCGGGTCGTCTTCAAGCTTTTCCCGCAAACGGCGCACCGTCACGTCAACTGTCCGGTCGTCTCCGACATAGTCCGTTCCCCACACTCGGTTCAGCAACTGCTCACGAGTAAACACGACTCCGGGCCTTGAAGCCAGGTAGGATAACAGTTCGAATTCGCGGTGCGTCAAGGAAACAGGGTTTCCGCGTTTGGTCGCGGTGTATGTGTCGAGGTCAATCACCAGGTCGCCTATGGCAATCCGTCCGCGTTCACCGAGCTTACTTTCCTCGTCGGTAAAGGTTCGCCGCAGATTCGCCTTCACCCGCGCCATCAGTTCGCGGGTGCTAAAGGGCTTGGTCACGTAGTCATCGGCTCCCAATTCCAGCCCCAGCACTTTGTCAATCTCTGAATTGCGGGCGGTCAGCATGATAATGGGAACCGTACTAAAGGAGCGGATTTCTTTGCACACCTCAAAGCCATCCATGTCCGGAAGCATGACGTCGAGCAGGATGAGATGCGGCTCCCCGACTCGAGCCAGCCGAACGGCTTCCGGGCCGGTGAAGGCGGTGAGGACGGTATACCCCTCTTTCTCCAGGGTGAATTTCAGGATATTTGAGATCGGCTCCTCGTCTTCTACCACCAAAATGTTCATTTCCCACATTCCCCCCTCTTTACCCGGAACGTCCTTCGTTGCCTGGCATGTTCCGTTCCCGTGTAACTCAAACTACTGGGTAAAAAGGGGGACAGAACATGCGCGAACGAACCATCTTGGCCTCATTCTATTCGGAAGCGGAAGCGAACAAAGCCGCGCAGCAAATTCACGACCAGGGCGTGGAAGTCGCTCAAGTGGATCAGCTGCGCGCGTACGCCGGGCCGATGCCGGCGCGCCGGGCATTCCCTATTAGCGGCCACATCCCCAGCCTCAGTTCACTGACCTTGAATACGGAAGTGTCCTCTCGCGACTGGGGTATTCTCCTGGCTGTCGACCCGGCCGCGAGCGGAATGTCTGACGGCCAGGACAACATCACCGGCAGAAACTTTTTGCTCACTGTTGTTTGCCCTGAGGATAAAGTCGAGGATTGCGTCCGCATCATCAAGGAGTGCAACGGATATACCTAAGGCAACTCCTCAGTGTTTGGCTACCCACACAAACTGCGGCTGCGAGAGGATACCTGAATACTTCCCCAACTGTTCCATCAACATATCGTACGGATTCAGGTTCGCCATTTCGTCCGCAGACATTCGGTACGTCGACAAGTCAAAGACAGGGGGGCCGAACCACCAGGGCTTGACCGTGATATAGGCGTCAACATGGCTCAGGACCCCCTTTTGCGCATACGGCGGGACGTTGTACACAAGCGCAAATTTTGCCCAGAACGACAACAGCAAGAGGCATATCACAAAGACGCAAAACTTCGACCAGAACCGGATACTGCGAAGCATCCGGATGATTCGGATCCGGCGCATCCGTGCAAGGCGCCTTTTCCGCTGTCGGCGGCGCTTGCGCGCCAATGCCTCTTGGTGCTGTCTGCGCGTAAGATGAGGTCGGATGGCAGTATCCGTCATTGCTCGGTGTGCACCTTTTCCAGATTGACGAACTTGTTGTAGTTCTTGAGAAACGCAAGCTCGACCTTTCCGACCGGGCCATTGCGCTGCTTGGCAATCAGAACTTCAACCACGTTTTTCTTTTCGGATTCTGGATCATAGTAGTCGTCGCGGTACAGGAATGCGACGATGTCGGCATCCTGCTCAATACTCCCGGATTCGCGAATATCCGACAGCATGGGACGCTTGTCCTGTCTCTGCTCAACCGAGCGGCTCAGCTGTGCGAGCGCTACAATGGGCACGTCCAACTCGCGCGCAAGTTGTTTCAGAGACCGTGAAATCTCCGAAATCTCCTGCTGACGGTTCTCGTTGGATCCTCGTCGGCCGTGAATCAGCTGCAGGTAGTCAATCGCCACAAACGACAAGCCGACTTCCATCTTCAGGCGCCTCAATTTGCTGCGCATCTCGGACACGGTGATACCCGGGGTATCGTCAATGTAAATCGGCGCGTTGCTCAACGTACTGACGGCCATGGAAAGTTTCGGCCAATCATCGTCATCCAGTGTGCCGTTGCGCAATTTGTGTCCGTCGATGTACGCCTCGGCGCAGATCATACGCTGGACCAGCTGGTCCTTCGACATTTCCAGGCTGAAAATGGCCACCGGCAAACCCGAGCGTACGGCGATATTCTGGGATATGTTCAGCACGAACGCGGTTTTCCCGACTGACGGCCGGGCTGCCACGATGATCAGGTCCGATTTTTGAAAGCCGCTCGTCATTCTATCGAGATCGCTGTAGCCTGTCGGTACACCGGTCAACTTGCCTTCATTGGCGTAGAGTTGCTCTATGCGTTCAAACGTTGTTTCCAATACCTCGGAGATATGCGTAAAGTCGCGAACTCGCCGGTTCTGCGACAACTCCATGATCTTGCGCTCGGCCTCTGCCAGAACGTCCGCCGCGGGCGCGCCAGAATACCCGGCGTTCGCAATGTCGGTTGCCGTGGCGATGATTCTGCGGAGCAAGGATTTTTCGGCAATGATGGTTGCGTAATGCTGCAGGTGCAATGCCGTCGGCATGGAGGCTGCGAGAGAAGCGATGTACTGCGGACCTCCGATGGCGTCCAACGCGCCCTCTGTAGCCTGCAGTTCAGCCGTTACCGTGATGACGTCGACAGGCTGCCCCCGCTCGGACAAATCCCTCATTGCAGCGAAGATGATTTGGTGCGCCCTCTTGTAGAAGTCCTTTGCGTCGAGCAACTCCAGGGCTTCAATGACGGCCTCGGGCGACATGAGCATGGCGCCGAGCACCGCTTGCTCTGCCTCGATGTGCTGAGGAGGAAGAGCTGCTGCGAGGCCGGCATCGGAAAGACCCGGTTCACGGTAAACATCCAATCCGCTCACTGTTACACCTTCTTGCTGGTTTATACCGTTCACAGACAGCTAGTTCGTGCGCCCAACCTCTCAACAAATATTGATAGAGGCAGGATGTATGGAATGCGAGAAGCTGTATCGCAAAGTGAACGACTCATTCCGCTTCCACATAGACGGTAATAGTCGCCGTAACTTCTGGATGCAGCTTGATTTGCACCTTGTGGCCGCCAAGGGACTTAATCGGGTCGTGCAACTGGATTTTCCGCTTGTCAATGTTATATCCGAGTTTGGTCAGGGCTTCCCCAATGTGTTTGGTCGTGACGGCGCCAAACAACCGGCCGCCTTCACCAGCCTGAGTCCGCACCGTTACCTTCAAGTCTGACATTTTAGCGGCGAGTTCCTGTGCGGCGCGCAACTCTTCCGCTTCTTTCCGCGCTTTGGCTTCCTGCTCCGCTTTCAACTTCTGCAGATTCGCTTCGGTTGCCTCTTCGGCCAGGTTTCTCGGGAACAAGTAGTTACGGGCGTATCCTTCCGATACGTTTTTGATTTCCCCTTTCTTGCCTTGTCCTTTGACATCTGCCAAGAGAATGACTTTCATCGTATCTGCCTCCTTTGCTCACTCTGTTCTTATCTCACACTGCGAACGCGATTCATGACGTCGAGCAGTCCAATCAGTATATAGATACTCCGAACCACAGGGAGCGGGGACAACACCACCAGACCGGCAAGCATCACGTACCGGGCACGTTGCATCTGTATTTTGCGCCATAGAAATGCCAGGCCCTGAATCCCGAGAAAGAATCCGCACAGAAAAGCCACATTGTTGCAAACCTGCCACCAGAAAGGAGAATCGGCTCCAATCTGAAACAACACAGCGGTAAGGGCAATCACGTAAACGGGTATGACGCTTCTCGGAAGTTGGTAGCGGTGCAGGAGCCCCTGCGCAAACTTGGCTGGACCAAGGATGAGACGTGCCCCGAGCAGGTTCAGGACGGCCAGCAGAAATCCGATGACGCAGAGAATGCCGGGGGTCAGAAGGCGGATTCGCTCAACAACGTTGGGCACAAGGGTCCGGATGGTTTCGCTCGTCGCGGAGGGGTTTTGTTTCAGCGCCTCCGTCAGTGCAGCTTCCAGTTCTGCATAGAGGTCCATTCCCGCCCAGCGGAACATCGCCATCCGCACAATTTCCAGCATCACCACAGTCAGTGTCCCGAGAATCAGCGCGTAGTACGGAGAGTGTCCACTCTGGAGACTTTCTCCCATCGCCCAGCCAATAAAGTAAATCGCCAGTCCGTACAACCCTGCAAACCACCCATAGCCCATCACAACCAGCAGCACTGAAGCGAGCGCAGCCATTGCGACTGGCGCCCAGCGCACGTTTTGGACAATCAGCACCATCAAAGGTATGGGGAGCAGCCAGACTGCGAACGAATGTGTTGACGGCATGAGCGCAAGACCCAGGAGCCCAATGTAAGCGACCGCGGCAAGTATGATTTCACGACCAACTTGGTCCGGTTGGTTCATGGAGTCACCTCGAGGAGCCTAAATGCCTTTGGACGTATTCATAATCCGCCGGTTGCATCACTTCGTGGCCCAGCGTACGCGGCAGTCCTTTCCTCGCCTCCCGGTCGATTGCGCTGAGGTCCACGCCTAGTTGATGTCCCATTAAGTAGGCAATTGCAATCAATCCGCCAAGAGACTCGGCGAGCTCTCGTTCATTGCCAGACTGAATGCCGCGGAACACTTCCGCGACCTGTTGAACCAATTCAATCTTGGCCGTTTCAATCGAGCGTAATTTGCGGGCAATCTGCATGTGGGGATCCGTCTGTGGCATGAGACGCCCTCCTCTGGCGGGGATTTGGCGTGATCAACATTGTGTTATTCCACGCGCCCATATCAATATCCTTCCCGCCAATTGCGGCTCCCGCGATTGGCAGGCTGACTCTCGCTCTATTATATCCCTTATGTTCCTCAAGTCATTTACTCTCAGTCCAAGCTTTGTGTTCCCATATTCTCCGTATATTGCCGAAAGAGCGATTCATGTAAACGAAGGGGCTGCCCCCAAAGTGCTTTGGCACTGTTGAGACAGCCCCTGGACAGTTATTCGGTCTTGACAGCTTATTCAGTCGTGTAAGGCAACAGCGCAACCTGGCGAGCACGCTTGATTGCGACCGTAACCTGACGCTGATGGCGCGCGCAGTTTCCGGAAATACGCCGCGGCAAGATTTTGCCCCGCTCTGTGAGGTACTTGGACAAGCGGTTTACATCTTTGTAATCCGCGTATTCAATCTTGTCTACACAGAACTGGCAAACCTTACGACGCTTTCCGCCACGGCCTTTACGTGGCATGTATATCACTCCTCGTCGTAATCATTTCCCAGACAAATACGAACGCTGAACGCGAACTTGTGACAGCCTCAGAACGGCAAGTCGTCTTCGGAGATGTCAATCATCTGGCTGTCG